>NZ_JAPVLS010000067.1:0-56687 GCF_027158125.1 Streptomyces sp. H39-C1 | reverse complement strand
GTCATGCAGACGCCGGACGGGTTGGCGAAGTCCGGCACGAGGTACAGGGCGCGCGGCCGCAGCCCCTGCGCGCGGGCCCGGCGGGCCGCGTCCACCACGTCGGCGGCGTCGATCCCGTGCTCGCCCTCCGGGACCGGGAAGAGCGGGATGTCGAGCAGCCGGGCCGCACCGCTGATGCCGACGTAGCAAGGCGAGGGCGCGAGCAGCACGTCGTCCGGCCCGGCGCACAGGGCCCGCAGCACCAGCAGCATCCCTTCCTGGGCTCCGACGGTCACCACGATCGCCTCGGGCGGGACGTCGATGCCCTCGTCCTCGGCGAGCGAGCGCGCGATCGGCTCCCGGATGATGCCCGCGGTGGGCCCGTACTGCATGAGCAGAGTGTTGATCTGCGGCTCGCTGAGTCCCCGGTCCCGTCGCAGATGGTCGGTATAGGCGGTGAGGCAGTCGGTGATGACGCCGGGGTCGAGCAGCGGGTCGTAGGGGCGGCCCGGCGCGAACGAGATGGCCTCGGGGTAGCGCGAGACCACCTCGTTGAGGAAGTTCATCGCGTCGAGCACCGGGTCGCGGAGCGAACCGTGCAGATCCTCGATCCGCAGCGCGGTGTCTCCGGCGGGAGTCGGCGAGGTCATACGCGCACCTCCGCGAGCCGCTCGGCCAGGAACGCGGCCGCCTCGTCCTGGGCGGTGGTGGCGGCATCCAACTCCCCCGGCATCGCGAAGAATCCATGGATCATGCCGTCGTACCGGCTCAGCGCCACCGGCACCCCGGCGGCGGCGAGGCATTCTGCGTACTGCTCGCCCTCGTCCCGCAGCGGGTCGTACTCCGCCGTGATCACCAGCGCGGGCGGCAGCCCGCCGAGGTCCCCGGCGCGCAGCGGTGACGCGTACGGGTCCGCACCGTGCGCCGGATCGGCCAGGTAGTGCCGCCAGTACCAGTCCACCGAACGGTGGTTGAAGAACACCGTGTCCTGGTTCTCGCGCCGCGACGCGGTGTCGGCGAGATGGTCGGTGTTGGGGTACACCAGCAACTGGGCGGCGATCGGCGGGCCTCCGTGGTCGCGCAGGTGCAGCGCCAGGGCGGCGGCGAGGTTGGCGCCCGCGCTGTCACCGCCCAGCGCGAGCCGCGAACCGTCGGCGCCGTGCGCGTCGGCGTGCCCGGCGATCCATTCGACGGCGGCCCGGCAGTCGTACAGCGCGGCGGGGAACTTGTGCTCCGGGGCGAGCCGGTAGCCCACCGACACCACGACGCACCCTGCCGCGTTGGCGAGCCTGCGGCAGATCGCGTCACAGGTGTCGAGCGTGCCGAGGGTCCAGCCGCCGCCGAAGAAGTAGCAGAGCAGGGGGAGCGGGCGGCCGTCGGACTCCGGCCGGTACACCCGGACGGGCAGCAGCCCGCCGGGCCCCGGGATCTCGGCGTCGAGGACGCTCCCGACGGGCTCCGGGACCCCGCCGGCGGACCGGGCGGCGGCCAGGTCGGCCGCACGCGCCTCGGCGAGATCCAGTGTGTACAGGGGCCGGGTCCCGGCGGCGACGAGGCGCGCGCGCAGGGTCTCCACTTGGGGATGGAGCGACACATGCCCTCCTGAAGGAGCGGACGAGACGGATGAGCGAGCGGACGGTGGTCCCGCGGAAAGCCGCTCTCCAGCACACCCGTTCACCACGGGTGGTGTCCACGCGTCCGGTCGGCGCTTTGGCAGCAGTTTCCGCCGCCGCCCGCAGCGCTGGGGACCGGGAACGCGGTGAAGTGACGTGACCAGTCCGTTTGTTCCTCGCACGCGAAGTGCTCCCGCCGGCTCCGCACGCCGGGGTACGGTGCGGTCGGGGGACGGGGGCGCGATGGCATCGACGCACTGGCTGACACCGCGGATCGCGGCGGCGCTGAGCCGCCCGCGGTTCCGGGCCCGCCGCCACGGCCGGCCTCCCAGCGCGCCGCTCGACGTCCCTGACGCCACCGACTCGCCGTCACACGACCCGGCCCCGCCGGAACCGGAACCGCACGACGCGATCCCTCCCGCCCCGGACCTCCTCGAGAGGGACGCTCGGCTGTTTCCTGCCGCGGAACCCTTCGGCGGTGCCGTCCGGGACGCGCTCGGCCCGGTGCTGTTCGACGACGGGGTCATCGAACTCCTCGCGCACTGCGGCACCGCCAGGAAGGTCCGCCCCACGGAGGACTGGCTGCGCGAGACCCGGTATCTGCTGACCGGGGCGCCCACCGGACCGCGTGCGCTCGCCGGGATGCTGGAGGCCGCGTGCACTGTGCCGGAGCACGACGCCGTCGGACCCCTGCTCACCGGAGTGGCCTGGGCGGCCTGCACATCGGGCGACCCCGTCGCGGTCCTGGCCCTCGGGACGGCGGTGCGCCGGCGGAGCCGGCCGTCGCGCCGACAGCCGCGCTGGGTGCGCGCCGGCCTGCGGTCCGGTGGGTGACGGGGGGTGCGCGCGGGACGGTGGGCGGTGCGACGCACCGGGTACGCCCGGGGGTGGCTCAGCCGCCGTGCCCCGCGTGCTCCGGTGCCGCCTGGATCGTTCCGCCGAGCGTCGCACGCAGGCCCTTCAGGGCCTCCTGGGACTGGGCCGTGACGATCCAGCGGGTCCCGACGAGGTAGATGCCGCCGTACGCCTGGGCCTCGGTCAGCCAGTCGCGCTGGCCGGTTTCCGCGGCGAAGGTGAGCATGCGGAACTCGCCCTGCCCGGTGCGGCACGAACCCTGTCGCAGTTCCGTCGCGACCACGCTGATTTCGGCCTTGCAGCCGAGAACAGCGGCGATCTGCTGTATCGAAGCGGGGCCGGCGACCGCCGGTACGGTGGTGGGAACTGCTGCCGCCGTGCTTTTCGTGTGCGCATTCCCGGTGCAGCCGCTCAGCAGGACCACACACAGCGCCGCGACGACACGTCCCAGTCGCAAATTCGGCACATCAACCCCATTGATTCGGTCGGAATTACGGAATTCCGTCGTTCCGCGACTCTGCTTCTTCTCCCCGTGCGGGGCGGGTGCCCGCACGGGGAGGCCGGGGCCCGGTGGCCGGGCCCGGTCCTCCCCGTGCGGATGGGCGCCGGGGAGGACGGTGCTAGGAACCCGCGCCGGCCTTCTTGCCACCCTGGGTGACCGCGAACCACAGACCCATCTTGCCCTGGCCGTTGATGTCACCGGGCTTCTCGTCCCCGGTGAACCAGTAGACGGGCCAGCAGTCGATGGCGAGCTGCTTCGTTCCGTCGGGCCGGGTGACGGTGCCGACCAGCTTGGACGCCACTCCGCGCACCTTGGTCTTGTCGACGGGCTTGGCGGGCTTCCAGGTGTTCAGGCAGGCGTCGAGGCAGGCGAACTTCATCGGCCAGGCGCTGTCCTTGTTGAAGCGGTAGAGCGTCCGCATCTTGCCGTCGACGATGATCTTGCCCAGTTCGTCGTTGTCGGTGACCGACAGCTGCACGTCGCTGACCTGGCTTTGGGTCTGGCTGGGGCTGGGGGCGGGGGCAGCGGCCTGCTGTCCGGCCTTCTTGCCGTCGGGCGCCAGCGCGTTCCACGTACCGCCGACCCCGTGGCCCTTGGTGTCGCCGGCCTGGGTGTCCATGGCGTAGCGGTACACCGGCCAGCCCGCGAGGGTCAGTTGGCGGCTGCCGTCGGTCCTGATGACCTCACCCAGCAGCTCGGGCTTGATGCCCGCGGAGGCGGTGGCGTCGTCCGCCGGCACGGCGGGCCAGGTGATGGCGCAGGCGCCGTCACAGTTGGACTTGGGCGGCTGGGCGGTGTCCTTGTCGAACCGGTAGAGGGTGAACCCCTTGCTGTCGGTGACGATCGGCCCCAGCTTCCCGTCGCTGCGCACCGCCAGCTCCTTGGCCGGCTCGCCCTTCTTCGCGCCCGCCTGGGCGTCGGTGCCGTATCCGCCCGTACTGCTGGCACCGTAATCCGAGCCGTATCCGGTCCCGATGTCCTTGCTGTCTCCAGCGGGCTGGACATTGGTTCCCTGGGCGTTGTTGCCCTTTTCGCTGCTGCCGCATCCTGCCGTCAGCAGAAGTACCACGGTGGCCGCTCCAGCGAATGCCGCTCGACGCCTGTTTACCATGACTGCTCCTTCGCATTCGGTCCGGCGGATTCGCTCGCCGTTGCTCATGGATACGGGGGGACCCTGGTGGGTGTTCAGCCGAATCAAAACTTGTCACATCAGAGCAAGAACCGAGAGATTCAACGCTGCGTGGACGCAGGGCATTTGCCCACGTGACGACGGGAATTGCCGTCGTGGGGCGAGCGGTCGAGCCCGCCCGCCGGACGGGTCTAGGGCGTGTGGCGAAAGTCCCGCCTGGCCCACGACGCCTGGCACGCGCCCTAGTCCTGGATGCGCAGCGCGAGGGCGGGGCAGCGGCGTATCGCGCGCAGCGCCTTCGGGCGCAGCCGCCCGGGCAGTTCCATCGACGCCTTCTCCGGATAGCCGTCGGCGCCGAGCTGGATGATCTCGGGGAGAACGTCCATGCAGAGCCCGTGCCCCTGGCACCGCGTCCAGTCCACGAGCAGCCGCTCGGTGCTCTCTTCGGCGGCCGGCGCCGCGGCGGTCTCGTCGGCGCGCAGCGGGAGGGTCCCCAGGACCGGCCGGCCGCAGCCGCTGCCGAGCGCGTGGTCGTAGAACTCGTCCGGGAACGTGGCGAGCGCCGACTCCACGAAGTTCGACGTCCCGTCGGGGTGGCTGCAGGCGCCGCGGCGCCTGACCGATTGCATGCGGGCCTGGACGGCGTCGAGCGCGGCCTGGCCGCCTCCGCGGACGGCCAGTTCGAGGGTGTCGGCGAGCGCCGGCAGCCCCAGTACGCAGGGTCCGCACTGACCTGCGGATTCCCCGGCCATCCAACGGGTGACCCGCAACACCTCACCGGCCGGGCAGGTGTCGTCGGGCAGCGGCAGCACCGCTCCGGCTCCGAGCACCGCGCCGAACGAGACCAGGGATTCGCGGGATATCTCCGCCGCCTTCGCGGAGTACGGGTCCAGCCACTTGCCGTGATAGCCGCCGACCAGCACACCCTGACCGGGGCCGAGCCCGCACAGTTCCAGGATGTACGACAGCGGGACACCGGTCGGTGTCTCCATCACCGTGGCCCCGGCGACGGTCAGCAGCAGCGTGCCCGGCTCCGTCGGCAGGCCCACCGAGCGGTAGCCCAGTGCGCCGACCCGTGCCGCGAGGGCGAGCTGGGCGTATGTCTCGGTGTTGGACAGCAGGGTGGGCAGACCGCCCAGGCCCCGGTCGCTCGTCCGGATGGAGCGCCCCGAGGGCAGCGCGGGACCGCCGCTCAGCCCGCTGACGTGAGCGGAACTCTCGCCCGTCACGAAACGCTCGGGGAGCAGCGTCACCCGGAGCTTGAGGCCGACCGGGCCGCGTTCGTAGATGGCGTCCCGAACGGACTGCTCGACGTCGGTCCTGGTCACCCCGACGACGACCTCCTCGGCGTTCAGCGCCGCGGCGGCCAGCAGTGCTCCGTCGATCACCAGATGCGGGGAGTGCAGCAGCAGCGCCGTGTCCTTGAGGCAGCTGGGCTCGCCCTCGCTGCCGTTGACGACGACGGCCGTACGGCCGTCCCGGCTCTCGGCCGCCCGGGTCACCGACTTCAGTTTCCGGGCGAACGGGAAGCCCGCTCCCCCGCGGCCGCGCAGGTCGATGTCCTCGGCGAGCGCCAGCAGTTCCTCCGGCCGCAGCCGGGGCAGCGAGCCGTGCACGGCCAGATGGGTGACACGGTCCAGCCGCGGCACCTCGTCCAGTCCGGCGAGCACCCGGGGCGGTCCGACACAACCGATGGCCGGGCGGGGGCCGTTCACGGCCGCCATCCAGCAGTGCTGTCGACCCGCCCGCCGGAGCGGTCCATGGTGCCCGTGTCCTGGCGGGGCACGTAGAGAGCGGCCCTCGGTGGGCGGTCCGGCTCACGCGGTGGGACGACCCGGTAGGCGGCGGCCGTCACGGCCTGCGCTCCGGCGGCCGTTCGCTTCTGCCGGGTCCTGAGCCGCACGGTGAGGACCACGACGATGCCGAGCAGGCACAGGATGTAGGACACCGTCACCCAGGTGCTCGCGGGCCGGCCGGCTTTCAGACCGTGCAGCAGCGACGCGCCCCAGGCCGGATAGGCGCCCATGTGCAGGGCCCGCCACCAGCGCGAGCGCGTGCCGGAGGCGAACGCGCTGCGTACCGCGCCGGTCACCGCCACGGTCAGGAACAGATACCCGGCGAGGGTGCCGAGCCCGATCAGCAGGGGCTGGCGGCCGTCGGTGAAGGGCACGGCCGCGGCACCCGCGCTGGTCTCCTGTCGTTGCACCTTCACCCAGATGTGCAGGGCGAGGAAACCGAGTCCGCTGCTCGCCAGACCCCGGTGCACCCCCTGGGCGAGGAGCCGGTGACTGGAGTGCAGCAGCAGCCGGTCGGTGGATGCCAGACCCCACAGCACGGTGGCGGTGAGCGACACCAGCGAGAGCACTCCCGCTCCGAAGTCCAGGAAGTCCAGCGGCCTGCTGAACGCGCCCGCGTTGCCCGCGACGGCCAACGCGATGAGGATCGCCAGGACGAGCGTGACGATGGTGACCGGGCGCCGGCTGCCGGCTCCGGACAGCAAAGGAGGCCGGCGGACGGCTCGCCGTCCGCCGGCGGCCGCTCCGGCACTCATTCTCCTTCGGTGCGACCGCCCCGACTGGCGCGGTCCGTGCGAGCGGGGGAACTGCATGGGGGACAAGGGCATAGGGAAAGCCTCCCGAGCGGGGGGTACCGAGCACTGCAAGTCGCACCCGGAGCCCAGGGGGTTGATATCGGCGCTGCCTGGCGGCAGCTGGTGGGACCCGGGGCAGCACAGGCCCGCACGGGGATATGAGGAGCCGGAACCCGCCGCAACACAACGGCGGTCGGACCGGCTCCGGTGCGGATTCTCGGAGGGATCGCCTCCACAGCCGACGAGCAGTGACCCGGGGTGCAGCAGCATCGCTCAACTTCCCAGCATCTCCACAAGATTTATCGCATCGTGACAAGTTCCTGCTTCCCCGTCGTCGTCACGGTGTGCAACTGCGGAAGATGCTCAACCAAGTGCTTCCGGTTCCGGCCGGACCGGGTCTAAACCGGCCCGGCCGCACCCTGGTGGTAAAGACCCGGTAAAACTCCGGGACCATCGGCGGGAAGCAACCTCTAGGAGGGCGCAGGAGGACCCTCAACTCCTCCGCCGGACAAGGACGACGGCGATGGAGGCAACCTCCGCAAGACCTGTCCTCCCCCCAGGCAGGTCTTACCCCGGCATGAACGAGGTAGAGATGTGCGAACTTCTTAACCGCATCTGGTCCCTCCCCCGTGGCGAATGGACTCGCGTTCTGCGCAAGGAACTCCCGTCACTGGCAGATGAGATGGTCGAGGCGCTTCGGCATGAAATTCCCGGCTTCGCCGACCTTCTCCAGGACATGGGCCGCGAAACGGTCAGGCAGGGGCTCGAAGAAGCCCTGCTGACGGCTCTCGGCTACCGGAAGCCACCGAAGGACGAAGACATCCCCCAGGAGCTGCCCACCACCGCGGCACCCCTCGACCGGTCACGCCAGGACCTGTTCAACGCACTGACCGGTGCCACCGAGGTACCGGACGCAGTCCTCCCGGAACTGGCCCGCAGGGCCGGCTGGCCACTGCCCGACACCGTCCGGGCCGTCGCCGTCAGTTCCCCCGGCGAGGCCCATCAACTGGCGGCGACCCTGGACGACTGCCTGGTCGGCATGGGCGGCGACGGACCGTGCCTGCTGATACCGAGCCCCGACCCGGACACCCGCGGCGCACTGGAGGCCGCCCTGCGCGGCCGCTCCACCGCCGTCGGACACTCCGTCCCGGTCCGTGACGCCGCATCGTCACTGCGCTGGGCACGACGCCTGCTGACCCTGCCCCCCGCCCCCGGAGGACCCGACGCCCGGCCCGTCTTCGTCGACGACCACCTCTCCACCCTGCTGTTGCTCCAGGACGAACCGCTGGCCAAGGCATTGGCGGCCCGCTGGCTGCGGCCGCTGGCAGGACTGACACCACGCCAGAGCGAACGGCTGGAAGTGACCCTGCTGGCCTGGCTCGAAGGCGGCGGCGCACCGGAGGCGGCGAAAGCCCTGAGTGTGCACCCCCAAACGGTGCGATACCGCATGCGTCAACTGGAGAAGCTGTTCGGACAGGGACTGCGTGACCCACGCACCCGCTTCGAACTGGAGATGGCCCTGCGCAGCCGCCGGCTGATGGCGGAGATAGGACGGCGCGGCTCCCGGGTCACCCGAAGGGCGCGCACCGTCGCGGTGGGCTTCCGCCCACTGGTCGTCGCACGGGAAGCACGCGTCAACGGCCTCTGACCCACCCGGGCCGGCCGGCCCGCCCCGGCGGATCACGGAAAACATCCGTGATCCGCCGCAGGCGCGTCACAACCCGGCAGGGACCGCCGCGCGCATCGTCGCGTTGAGGTCGAGCAGCTCGGTGTAGGCCCGCGAACAGGAATCACAGTCCGCCAGATGCCGCGCCAGCTCACGGCTGCGGACAGCGCCGCCGCGCCGTATCGCCGCACCGATCATGGCACTGAAGTGCCGGCACCGGTCGTCGCCCACACTGTCCACATGTGCGTGCAAATAGGCCTCGCGCAGCCCCTCGCGGGCCCGGAACGCCAACGACGTGACACCACTCGGAGTGATGCCCAGCAGCGCGGCGACCTCCGGCAGGGAATCGTTCTCCACGAGCGTGTGCCACAGAACGGCCTGCCAGCGCTCGGGCAGCGTGTTGAAACTGCGGACGAGCAACTGGCGGTCCTCGCTGGCCAGCAGATGCTGCTGCGGATCGGTACCGGCCGCCGACTGCTGCCACCACGACTCGAAGTCCGCCGTCAGCAGCGCCTTGCGGTCACCCGCACCCCACTCGATGGCCGTATGACGCACGACCGTCAGCAGATACGGCCGCCAGGCCCCCAGCGGGCCGCCCCCCGAACGCACCGCCTGGAACGTACGGATGAACGCCTCCGACACCAGGTCCTCGGCGTCGTGCGAATCGCGGCAGCACCGGTGCGCGTACGCGAGCGCGGCCTCGCGGTGCCGGCGGTAGAGGATGTCACCCGCGGCCGGGTTGGCGGTGCCTGAGCCGTAGCCGTCCTTGAGCTGCCGGGTGAGCTCCTCGTCGGAGGGCACGGCGTCCTGCGCCACCGTGCGTTCCCGGTCGTTCGCGGCTTCGCGAGAGCCCAGCACTGCCACCTCGCACAATCGAGCGACTACGGAGTTGTTTCCGGATTCGGCCCCGGCTCCGTAGTCGTGTTCCGTGGGACGTGCGCCGAACCGTACGCGTTCCACAGCCGCCGCACAGGTCGGTCGGCAGGATTGTGGCACGACATGGCGGTGGCCCCCGAGTCGGCTCCGGGGCCATCGCCCGTCTCGGGGCCGGGCGGGGGCATGGGGAGCGCCCAGCCCCGAGGGTTCTAGCGGAGGAAACCGCTCCGGGCCGGCCCGGAGACGCTCCCTCCCGCTACCATCAGCACCTGCGGCCGCTGTTCACGCAGTTCACCGCCTGCCGCATCAGCCGGTCCGACATCGCCTCGACGAAGTCACCGTGGTCCGTCACCGGCTTGTGCAGCTGCTCGGGGAAACTGTCCACGGCGATCCGCGCGCCCTGCGGGACGCTGTAGGTGACCCGCTCCACCAGCTGCGGAATCGCCTTGAACCCCTTGCCGCACGCACCGTTGCGGTCCGCGAAGGCGACATGGGTCCGGTGGTTGGCACTGTCGATGTTCTTGCCGTCCCAGCAGCTCTGGAAGGTGAAGGTACGCACCACGTCACTGCCCTTCGGGCAGATCGGGTACTTGTCCTTCAGCTGGCGGTTCTCGAACCCGGTGCAGCTCCACGAAGCGTTCGCGTTGGCCGTGCCGTTCGTGAAGGCCTTGGCGTCGCCCGTGATGATCCGCAGGAAACGCGGCATCGCGGTCACCCGGCTGACGGCGCTGCCGTCGAAGCGGATCGTGGTGGTCTTCGGCTGCAGGATCGTACCGACGTTGGCGTCCTGGCCACCGCCCGGCGCGTTCACGTCCGGACCCTGGCCGGCGTTCTGCACGCGCAGCACGGGCCAGTAGTAGGCCGACTGGTCCCCGTTGCTGCACGTCGTGCCGGCCGCCGCGAGGGAGTCGTTGGTGGAGAACGCGTCCGTGGTCTTGTTGCCCACGTAGTCGTGCATGTGGTGGGCGCCGTTGCTCACACCCGGTGCCACGATGACATTGTCCGGATTGAGGTGCTTGTTCGCGTTGACGCCGCACTTCGAGGTGAAGGAACCGGTGGACGCACCGGCACGGGCACGGGGCTTCACCACGTTCGGCGGGACCTTGGTGATGTCGACGAAGTCCGCCTTCGACGGGCCCTTGCCCTGCTTCTTGCTCTGATCCTGCACAGCCTGGTTCTGAACGGCCTGACCCTGCCCGTCCTGCTGGCCCTGAACGGCAACGGCGTCATCCTGACCGCCGCCCCCGGTGTCACCGGGCTTCACATCCGTGGCCTTCATCTCACAGGCACTCAACTCGTCCAGCCCGGCGGGCGGCTGGGCCACCTGGGAGATCGCGTCGTCGATCTTCGCGATCGTGCCGCTGCGCTTCTGCTGCAGCTCACTGAGCGACGTGTCCTTGTTCCACTGCCCGGCGGAGAGCTGCTTGTACGAGTCCGCGACCTGCGCGTCGAGCTGCGCCAGATTCTTGTCGACCTCCGGCTTGGCCTGGTCGGGAACGTCACGCAGCCGGTCCCCCACATCGGGACAGGCGATCGTGGCCGCCCCCACCTGCTCGGTCTTCGCCGAATCCTGCCGCGAGTTGCCGGCGGAGGCGTTGGCGGCGACGAAAGCGACCCCGCCCGCGCCCAACACCAGCGCGGTGATCACCGCGACGGTCTTGTTCGTCAGGCGGGAGCGTTTATGGTCCTTTTTGCTCATGAGATCACTTCACTTCACTTCGTTGTTCCGGAGTCGAAGCGGAAGCCGTGACGGTGACCACTGGCTTCCCGGAGGGCGAGGCCCCGTCAGCGAGCGCGCCGAAATCGACGAGCCCGGTTTCCTCGAGAACCGAGATGTGGTCCAGGACCACGGTGTTGGCTCTGGTGGCCAGGGACCGGACCATGGAGTTACGGGTCTGCCCCCGAACCTGCGCCACGAGCGCGAACACCTTCCCGTGCGCGCGGCGCAGAAGATTGGCGAACAGCCGGTCGTACTGGGCCCCCGTGGCGGCATCCATCTGGGCGAGCCAGCCCTGCTGGTCCGAGTTCGGCTGGTTGGGCAGATCGATATGGAGCGCCTGGCCCACCTGCAGCACGCGCGCGTCCAACTCGGTATGCCCGTCGATGAGATGCAGCCCCGCGGTCCTGACCGATTCCTGCGTGCCGCGCTGCTGCGCCTGGTGGCCGGCGGGGCCCTCCCACAGCCCGGCGAGCCGGACCTTCCGGACGAAGTCCCGGTCGAGCGGGGTCAGCGGTCCGTACTGCGTGTTCACGACCCCGAGGCCGTCGTCCGTGATCGGAGGAGCGGCCACCGCGGAATTCTGACCGCCGAACTTCTGCATGGGGATCAGCAGCGCCACGAGCGTCACCGCGAGGGCACCGATGACGAGGACGGTTCCCGTGGTGTACCGGAAACCGACGGACGCGCCGAGGGCGGATCGCCGGACGAATGTCCGCACAGTGCCTCCTTGCGCTTTGCCGGGAGGGGGATGTCGGCGCAGAGGATCCGCACCGACATGCGGCGGGCACCGCCTTCCCGGGTGCCACCGGACGCTAGTGCCGGATGTGGCACTCCTGTTGAGGGATCATCACCATTGGATAAACATCGGAGCCCTACCCGGAATCCCTGGTACCGTTCCGTACCCGCATATGACCGGCCCGCGGCCTCGGCGCAACCATGCCCGGAACGCCGCGGACCGGTGGGAACAGCGATCGCGAGGATCGCCCTTCCCACGGGCCGGCAGTCGTACTCGGCTTCGGCGCTCAGCTCTGTGTGTAGGTGAAGTGCGGAGTGTCGTACTGGGGACCGTTCTTCTCGTAGGTGAACCAGTAGGTGATGACGCTGCCCGCGGAAAGCTGACTGACCGTCTGCGTCCAGGCACCCCCGCTGTTCGCCATCCGGAAGTTCTGCTGACCCGCCCCGTTGACCAGATAGTGCACGTCCACGTACTGCGCGGCCGTGGTCGGCGTGAAGGAGATCCGCGCCTGAGTGGCATTGATCCGGGTGGCGCTCGCCGAGTAGTCGGGTGACGAGGTGCCGCCCGTGGTACCACCGGTCGTCGTCCCGCCGGTGGTCGTCCCACCGGTCGTCGTCCCACCATTGGTCGTGCCACCGTTCGTGGTACCACCGCCGTTGGTCTGGTAGACACCGAACCAGTCGATACTCATACCGGCGCCCGAGGTGATGTCCGCCGAGGGCGAGGTGCAGCCACAGACCTTGTTCGGGTACGAACCGCCGATCGCCACATCGAAGATGGCGAAGAACCCGTGGTCGACGGCCGCCTGCCAGGTAGCCGTCGACACCTGGTTCTGATTGACCTGATAGGTCAGACCGCCGTCCAGGTAGAACCGCAGCTGCTCGGCAGCGGTGTTGGTACGGTCCACGATCACCGAGTACGTGTGGAACCCGGTCTGGCAGCCGCCGCACGCCTGCAGCCCACTGCTGATGCCGTCCGGGTCATGGCACTCGCCGGCCCAGACACCGCAGTGGAAGGTGGTCGAGTGCTGACTCAGCGCGTTGACGTCCTCCATGATGTCCAGCTCGCCGATGTTCGGCCAGTTGGTCGCACCCACCGGGCGGGCCGCGGCGCCCATCGCCCAGAACGCCGGCCAATAGCCCAGTCCGTGTGCCGGGTTGGGCTGCTGGATGGAAGCGCTGATCTGCAGCTGACCGCCGGCCGGGGCGGCGAAGTCGGTGCGCTGGGTCTCGATCCGGCCGGAGGTCCAGTGTCCGCCGGCGTCCTTGATCGGCTTGATCACCAGATGGCCCGCACCGTCCTGGTAGACGTTTGCCGTTGAATCGGTCGCCGTCTCCAGTTCACCGGTCCCCCAGTTCGGCGCCGCACCCGGGTAGTTGTAGTTGGTACCGATGTCGTAGAGCCAGTTGGCCCTGTTGAGACCGCTGCCCGACGCGCCGCTGAAGTCATCGCTGAAGACCGTGGTCCAGCCGGCCGGAGGCGCCGGCGCCGCGGCGGCCGACCCGCCCGATAGGGACAGACCCAGGGTGCCGGCGACCAGCATGAGCAGAGCACTGAAGACAGTGAGCGGAACACGCCGCATACGGCGCGCGGCGCTCGACGCGGTTTCGGGCGGGACGTTTTTCCTCATGGGCGGTCGTGGCCTTTCTGCAGAGCTCCGAGACGTACGCGATGTACGAGAGGTGCGGATGGGTTCCGGGGAGGCGACGTCAGCTGAAGGGATCGAGGATGAGTGATGCCTGCTGCGGGCTGCCGTCGTGCACCAGCGACTCGTGGTGGCCGACGTCGTCGAAGGCGAACGCGTACGCGTTCCCGTCGGCCATCTGCGCGTGGATGAAGCGCGCGTAGTGGTTGGTCACCGCGTCCTGGTAGAAGTTCGCGGAACTCGCGTCGGGCTGACCGGTGTTGACCAGCAGTGTCGAGCGGTTGAATCCCGCGCACAGCGTGCGGGAGATCGGGCCGCGCACCAGGTCGTTGGGGGCGTCCAGGAGCTTGTAGCAGCCGAAGACGCTGTCGGCGTCGGGCTTCTGGAAGCTGGTGACGACCGCCCCTGAGGTGTTGGTGAAGTTCATGACGTTCCCCGACACCCGGCCGAAGTACTTCGTGTTCGGCTGGTCGGCGAAGGGCGTCACGGTGAGCGTCGAGGTGGAGTACTTCTGCCACACCCGGTTGATGTAGTCGTCGAGGACGCCGTTGGACAGCGCACCGGACTCGATGCCGTGCCCCGGCGCCAGCGCCCGCAGGACCGAACCGTCCGGCGCCGTCTGGATCAGCCCGCCCCAGCCACCGGACTGGCCGCGCAGCGCGTTGAGGACCGCGTTGTATCCGCCGGGCTTCAGATGGCCCGTGGTCTGGCCGGCCCCGGTGGTGGACTGCACCGCGACCGCGTAAGGCGCGGAGAACATGTCCACCTGAGTGCTGTTGATCCACAGCCCGCTGTCGTTGAGCGTGTACTCCGACCAGTTGAACAGGATGTTGCGGTTCGGGTCGCTCGGATTCTGTACCGCGGGCTGCACCAGACCGCCGGTGGTCAGTTTGAACGCCAGCTTCTGGCCGTAGGAGAAGTAGACCCGGCCGGAGAACTTCGGGATCTGGATCGTCACCGACTGCCCGGAGGCGGGGCCGGGGATCGACGCGTCAGGGGCGGGGGTCGGCGGATTGCCGCCCGCCGGCCAGGCGTGGAACCCGCCGTTGGCGTCCGCCCAGCCCTGCTGACCGCTCGACAGCTGGGTGCCCAGGTCGTAGATGTAGACGCTGCCACCGCGCCCCGAGTTGTTGGTGATCTTCAGCGGTATGGTCCCGGGCACCGGCTGCCCGCCACCGCCGCCACCCGTGGTGCCGCCGGTCGTTCCGCCGCCGCCCTGGGTGTAGGTGAACTGGGGGGTGTCGTACTGCGGTCCGCCCTTCTCGTAGGTGAACCAGTAGGTGAGGACCGAGCCCGTCGAGAGCTGGTCGACGGTGCGGGTCCAACTGCCCCCGCTGTTGGTCATCCGGAAGTTCTGCTGGCCGGCGCCGTTCACCTGGTAGTGCACATCGACGTACAGCGCGGTCGTCGTGGGGGTGAAGGTGATCCGCGCCTGAGTGGAACCGGTAGCGGTGACGCTCTGGGTGTAGTCGGACGGTCCGGCCGCCGCGTTCCCCGCGACGGCGGTGAGACCGAACAGTCCCGCGAGCACCAGGACGACGGCGGAGGCGAGTGCGGTGGCGCTGCGGCTCCAGCGCCGTCGGGGCCGATCAAGGCGCGGAAGTGGGGTTCTGCGCATCGGAAAACTGGTATCCCTTCTTCTGTTCACGAAGCGAAAGGGAAGTACTGGTCCGGGCAGGTCGCGCTTTCACCTCACAGCCGAAGGCAAGCGATCATCCCCAGGGATGCCTTCGAACCAGCGAGATGAGAGCGCTCTCACCCAACAGGATCGTGTTGGATTCTTAGCGCACGACGTGTTCGCGTCAAGAAGTTGAACAAGATCTACTTAACGACCAGGACATATACCGGTGATGAGGGGCGCCCCCTCCTCCGCCGGCGCTTTGGGCTTTTCGTCGGCGACGGGAAAACAAGCCACAGGGCTTGTTATTAATCGAACGACGGCCCTACCGACCGCGCTCCCGCCGGCCGAGCAGTTCGAGGGCCGCTTGGACGGTGCCGAGCAGCGTCTCCACGTCCGCTCCGCCGCGCGAGCGCAGGTTCACGCCGTAGGCGAGCAGCGCCAGCGTCTCGGCGGCGGCGTCCGGGGAGACGCCCGGGGCGAGTTGCCCCTGACGCCGGGCCGTCTCGAGTTCCGCGCACAGCGCGTCCCGCAGCAGCCGGTGGTGTTCGTCGAGCAGGGCGCGGACGGCGGGGTCGCTGCCCTCGGGGCCGATATGGGCGTTGACGACCATGCAGCCCCATCCGGCGTACTCACCGGAGCAGCGGGCCTCGATCAGACCGGCGAAGAAGTCCCGCACGGCGGGCAGGCCCCGCCCGTCCTCCGCCAGTTCGCGGAACGCCGGCTGCGCGCGATGCAGCAGATAGCGGCGCAGGGCGGCGAGATAGAGCTCCCGCTTGTCGCCGAAGGTGGTGTACAGACTGGACCGGCTGAGCCCCGTCGCGGTGGCGACGGCCTGGATCGACGCCTTGTCCGAGCCGTGCTGCCAGAACAGCCGCTCGACGCGCTCCAGCGCCGTGTCCGGATCGAAGTGCTTGATGTCGGGCATCACTCACCGCTCCCGAGTACTTGGAATGGTGATTCCAAGATAACCCTTGACGTGCGAACCGACCCGCCATCATCCTGGAACGAGTGTTCCAAGATGTTCGGGATGTGTTCCGCACTCCCCTGCACAGAGAGAGGACGGCGATCGTGAGCCTCCAGGATGAGCTGCGCGACCTGCGCGACCTGTACGAGAACGGACCCCGGAAACTCCCCGCCGAGCTGCTCGAGGTCATGGACCGGGGCGGGTCCGAGCTCGCCGCGTCCGGCCTGGCGGAGCGCGCCCTGGGCCCGGGTGCGCGGGCTCCTCGGTTCACCCTTCCGGCAGCCACCGGGGAGCAGATCGCGCTGGACGCGCTGCTCGCCGAAGGACCCGTGGTCCTCACCTTCTACCGCGGCGCCTGGTGCCCGTACTGCAATCTCGCCCTGCGCTCCCTGCAACTGCACCAGGACGCCGTCACCGCCCGCGGCGCCCGCCTGGTGGCCGTCTCCCCGCAGATCCCGGACGAGACCCTCTCCATCACCGAGAAGGAGCAACTCACCTTCGACGTTCTCAGCGACATCGGCTCCGACGTCGCACACCGGTTCGGCATCGCGTTCGACCTCTCCGGCGAACTGGGCGAGGTGTACGACCGGTTCGGTTTCGAGCTCCAGCGGGTCAACGGCGGCCATGCCCGCACCCTGCCGCTGCCCGCCACCTACGTCATCGACCGCTCCGGCGTCATCCGCTGGGCCTTCGTCAGGTCCGACTACACCGTGCGCGCCGAACCCGCCGACATCCTGGCCGCACTCGACACGCTGGACACGCTCGGCTGAACGCGCTCTTCCCGGGCGGTCGACTATGAGTGGCGGGGCCTGATGATCACCCATAGCTTCGAACCGGCGGGCGCACGCTCTGTACGGGCGAGGAATGCGGTGCCGCTGTCGAACGTCCCTCGGATCCGTCGCCGAGCCCGGCGCTGTTACGGGAGGACCATCCTGGAGAGCGGGTTCCGGTCATGGCTACGCGACGGTTTCATCAACTGGTGGGTACTGCTGTCGGCGTCGCCGCCGTAGGGCTGGCGGCGGCGCCGCCCGTACAGGCGGAGAGCGTACTTCTCGTCAGCAAGGGTCAGTCGATCCAAGAGGCGGTGAACCGGGCGAAACCCGGGGACACGGTCCTCGTGCTGCCGGGCACGTACCAGGAGAGCGTTCAGGTCACGATCCCGAATCTGACGATCCGCGGGTCCGGCGACCGGACGCTGATCACCCCTCCGGCCGTACCGGGCGGCAACACCTGCGCCGCGGGCGGCTACGGGATCTGCGTCACCGGAACGGCGGACCAGCCGGTCACCGGTGTGACCGTCGAGTCGCTCGCGGTCTCCGGGTTCACGAAGCACGCGATCAACGCGTCCGACACCGACGGACTGAGCGTGCGTTTCGTGCTCGCCCAGGACAACGGCCAGTACGGCATCAGCGTCGAGAAGTCGACCCGCGCCCGGCTGTCCATGAACCGGGCACGGAACAACGGGCAGGCCGGCATCTTCATGGCGAACCTGACCAGCGGCGAAGGCGGCGCCATGGACACCCAGAGCGCGATGATCAGCGGCAATGACGTCTCCGGGAACCGGATCGGCGTCGTCGCACGGCGGGTCCGCAATCTGACGGTCGAGAACAACACGATGACCGGCAACTGCGGTGGCGTCTTCGTCGTGGGGGACGAGGGGACGCCGAGGGCCGGAGCGATCGGCATCCGTCTCAACAAGGTGGTGGCGAACAACAAGTTCTGCCCGGCGAACAGCCGGCTGCCGGTCATCCAGGGCTCCGGAATCGTCCTGACCGGCGTGGAGAACACGACCGTGGAGCTGAACAGGATCACCGACAACGTCGGGACCTCACCGCTGTCCGGCGGCGTCGTGCTGTTCCCGAGCTTCGCGGGCGGTCCCAACTCCGGCAACACCGTCAAGGACAACACGGCGCTCCGCAACGGTCCGGCCGACCTGTCCGACCGGGACACCGGCCTCGGCAACACCTTCAACGGAAACCACTGTCTGGTCTCAGCTCCGGTGGGCCGCTGCTGACCGAGTGGTCCGCCGCGCCGCGTCCGACACCCTTCCGATCCCCAGGAGAGGCAGCCCCATGACGACCACCCCTTCCACCGCACCCGTCCCCGCGGCACCCGCATCCGCATCCGCCATCACCCCGCACGCCGGCATGCGCCTGCGGGAACTCGTGTTCGGCGCCGCCTGCGCCGCGGCCGTCCGCGCCGCGGCCCGGCTGCGGGTCGCGGATGCCCTGGGCGACACCCCCGCGACGGTCGAGGAACTGGCCCAGGAGGTCAACGCCGAGCCCAAGCCGCTGCGCCGGCTGCTCCGTGCGCTGTCGTGCTACGGGCTGTTCGCGGAGACGGAGGACGGCCGCTTCACGCACACCGAGATGTCGCGGCTGCTGCGCGAGGACTCCCCCGACAGCCTCCGGTACATCTCGCTGTGGTGCACGGAGCCGTGGACCTGGGACGCGTGGCCGCTGCTCGACGACGCGGTCCGGTCCGGCAAGGACGTCTTCCCCGAGCTGTACGGCAAGAACTTCTTCGACTACCTGCACACCGACGCGAGCGAGTCGGCCGTGGTGTTCGACCGGGCGATGTCGTCGTCCAGCAGGCAGTCCGCAGAGGACCTCGCCGAGTTCGTCGACCTCACCGGGGTGTCGAGCGTCGCGGACATCGGCGGCGGCCAGGGGCTGGCGCTCGCCTGTCTGCTGGAGCGGAACCCGGAGCTGAGCGGGACCCTGCTCGACCTCCCCAAGGTGATCACGAACGCGGACCCGCGGCTGCGGGACGGCGGCCCGCTGGCCGGGCGGGTCCGGCTCGTCCCGGGCGACTGCCGCAACGAGATCCCCGTCCAGGCGGACCTGTACATCATCAAGAACATCCTGGAGTGGGACGACGCCAGCACCCGCGCCACCCTGGCCAACATCGTCAAGGCCGCGCGCCCCGGCGCCCGGGTGCTGGTCGTCGAGAACCTGGTCGACGACAGCCCGTCGATGCGGTTCACCACCGCCATGGACCTGCTGCTGCTCCTGAACGTCGGGGGCGCGAAGCACTCCAAGGTCAGCATGGCCGCCCTGATGGAGGAGGCCGGGCTCGCTGTCGGCCAGATCCGCCCGGTCAACCCCTACCTGCACGCGTTCGAGGCCGTCGTCCCCGTCTAGGGGTCGTCACCGTCACCACGCACTGTGCGCCACGCCCCTCAGGGAGCGTGGCGCACAGTGCGTCGTACGGTCCGGTCAGCCGACCGGTGCGGATTCCTTGCTCGTGTCGCCGTCCCGGTCGGACTCCTCGGCGGTCATCGCGCCGACCAGCCCGGTGGTGTGCAGCGCCGCCTGGAACAGCGGGTGCGCCAGCGTCCTGCGCAGGAAGCCGAGCGTGGTGTGCACACCGGGTCCGCTCACCCGGAACTCGCTGAGCGCGCGGTCCATCCTGGCCAGTGCCTGTTCGCGGTCCGGCGCCCACACGGCCGCCTTCGCCAGCAGCGAGTCGTAGTCGGGCCCGACCGGCCAGCCCGGGTAGGCGTGCGTGTCGACCCGTACGAACGGGCCGCCGGGCGGCACGAACTCGGACAGCAGCCCGGGAGTGGGCGAGAACTCGTTGTCGGGGTTCTCGGCGTTGACGCGGCACTCGACGGCCACGCCGCGCAGGGTGATGTCGCTCTG
Organism: Streptomyces sp. H39-C1; assembly: GCF_027158125.1. Taxonomy (NCBI): domain Bacteria; kingdom Bacillati; phylum Actinomycetota; class Actinomycetes; order Kitasatosporales; family Streptomycetaceae; genus Streptomyces; species Streptomyces sp. H39-C1. The sequence goes on along the minus strand of NZ_JAPVLS010000067.1, from coordinate 37,147 downwards.
CCGGAACGACAGCGGCAGCCCGGCGGCCACCGTGATCTGTTCGCGGACGATGTCGATTCCGGTGACCAGTTCGGTGACCGGGTGCTCCACCTGGAGACGGCAGTTGATCTCCATCAGATAGAATCGGTCGTCCGGCGTCACGACGAACTCGAACGTGCCGGCCCCGACGAAGCCCACCGCCGTGGCTCCGTGGACGGCGGCCGTCAGCATCGCCTCGCGCAGCTCCTGCGGCAGCCCGGTGGCCGGCGCCTCCTCGATGAGCTTCTGGTGCCGGCGCTGCACCGAGCAGTCGCGCTCGCCCAGGTGGACGGCGTTGCCGTGCCGGTCGCACAGCACCTGCACCTCGATGTGGCGGGCGTCGTCGACGAACCGTTCGAGGTAGAGCCGGTCGTCGCCGAACACCGCCCGGGCGTGGGCGCGGGTCTCGTTGTAGGCGAGGCGGAGGTCGTCGGCGGACCGGACCACGGCCATGCCGCGGCCGCCACCGCCCGCGACGGCCTTGAGGATCACCGGGTAGCCGACCTGCCGGGCGAGCTCCTTCGCCTCGGCCGGCGAGGTCAGCGCGTCCATGCTGCCGGGCAGTACCGGCAGCCCGGCCTGCGCCATCAGGGAGCGGGCCGCCGCCTTGTCGCCGAGCTGCTGCATGACCTGCGGGGGCGGCCCGATGAAGACGATGTCGTGCGCTTCGCAGATCTCGGCGAAGTCGGGGTCCTCCGAGAGGAAGCCGTACCCGGGGTGGATGGCCTGCGCGCCGGTCTGCAGCGCCGCCTCGATGACGGCGGGGACGTTGAGGTAGCTGCCCTTGGCGGGCGGCGCGCCGATGTGCACGGCCTGGTCCGCGAACCGCACGACCGCGGAGTCGCGGTCCGCGGTGGAGTACACCGCGACCGTACGGATGCCCATTTCACGGCAGGTGCGGGCCACCCGCAGGGCGATCTCCCCGCGGTTGGCGATCAGCACGGTGGAGAACACGGGCATCACCTCGACGGCCCGGAGACGGCCGCCGGCTCACGGACCGCGACCAGGTCCGCACCCGCACCCGCTTCGGCGTCCACCGGCTCCAGCGCGATCAGTTGCTGGTCGAACTCAACCGGCTGCCCGTTCGGCGCGAGCACCTCGGTCACCCGGCCCCCGACCTCCGCCGTGATGGTGCTCATCAGCTTCATGGCCTCCAGAACACCTACCGGCTGACCCGGTGCGACCACATCGCCGACGCACACGTACGGCGGCGCGTCCGGGGAGCTCGCGTGGTAGAACGTGCCGACCATGGGCGCCCGGACGTAGTCCAGCGCCTCGCCGTCCCCGGCGGGCGCGGCGTCGGATTCCGGGGCGGCGACCGGAGCGCCGGCGGCCGGCGCGGGACGGCTCAGGGCCGCCGGGTCCGGCCACTCGACCTCGACGGTGATCTGGCCGTCCTGCATCCGGATGCGGGACGGCGGATGGGCGGTGGTCCCGCTCAGCCGCACGACACTGCGGCACACGGCGTCGAGCACCGCTCCGGCCGGCATCGCGGCGTCCGGCATCACGGCGTCGCGCGTCACCGCGTCCGGTACCGGCGGTGCGCCCGGCACCTGGCCGTCCGCCGGCGGGTTTCCGTCACTGCTGTTCCGCTGCTCGTGGTCCGGCTTCACAGCGCACCTCTTTCCACGCTCAGGTTGTGTGCGGTCCCGAAGCGCTGGAATCGGCTGCTGCGGTCGCGCAGCAGCCGCTCCGGCTCCCAGGGGTCCAGTTCGTTCAGCGCCGCGGTCAGCGCGGCGCCCAGCAGGGCGGCGGACTGCGGGTGGTCGGTGTGCGCACCGCCCGGCGGTTCCGGCACGACACCGTCGACGATGCCGAGTTCGAGCAGCTGCCGGGCATCGACGCGCAGGGCCTCGGCGGCGGTCGGCGCCGCCGACGCGTCCTTCCAGAGGATGGCGGCGCAGCCCTCCGGGCTGATCACCGAGTAGATGCCGTTGGCGCTGATGAGCACCCGGTCCGCGACGGCCAGCGCCAGCGCGCCGCCACTGCCGCCCTCGCCGGTGACGACGGCCACGATCGGCACCGGCAGCCGGGCCATCAGCCGCAGGTTCGCCGCGATGGCACCGGCCTGGCCGGTGCGTTCCGCGTCGGGACCCGGGTTGGCGCCGGGGGTGTCGATCAGCGTGATGACGGGCAGTCCGAGCTTCGCGGCCATCCGCATCAGCCGGGCCGCCTTGCGGTATCCGCCCGGATTCGGCATCCCGAACTTGCGGCGCTTGCGCTCCACGAGTCCGGTGCCGCCCTTCTGATGGCCGATCAGCATGACGGGCCGGCCGTTCAGCAGCCCCGGGCCGCCGACCACCGCCGCGCAGTCCTCCGCGATCCGGTCACCGTGCAGCTCGTGGAAGCCGTCCAGCAGGTGCGCGGCGTAGTCCAGCGTCGTGGGGCGGTCCGGGTGGCGGGCGAGTTGCACCGTCGCCCATGGGTCGGCGCCGGCCAGTTCTTCCGGCCGGCGCAGGATGGCTCCGCTGTCAGTGGCCGTCGCGGCGGGAGCCGCGGTCGCCGCCGCATCCGGTTCCGGGTCCGCGGCCGGTTGCAGCGCGAGGAGCTGGCCGAGCGTCGCCCGCAGTGCGGCCCGCGGCACGACGTCGTCGACCAGTCCGTGGCTCAGCAGGAACTCCGCGGTCTGGAAGCCCTCCGGGAGCGTCTCGCCGGTGGTGTGTTCGATCACCCGCGGCCCGGCGAAGCCCAGCCGCGCACCGGGTTCGGCGATGATCACATCCGCGAGCGTCGCGAACGAGGCGGCCACGCCGCCGTAGGTCGGGTCGGTGATGAGCGAGATCACCAGGATCCCGGCCTCGTCCAGCTCGGCCAGGGCGTTGGTGGTCTTCGCCATCTGCATCAACGACAGCACGCCCTCCTGCATCCGCGCGCCGCCGGAGGCGGTGACGAGCAGCAGGGGGACGCGCATCCGCAGACTGGTGTGCGCCGCCGCCGTGATCAGCGCGCCCTCACCGCAGCCGAGGCTGCCGCCGAGAAACCCGAAGTCCATCGCGGCGACCACCACCGGCCGGCCCTCGATGGTGCCGCGGGCGCAGAGCACCGCCGTCCGCTGTCCGGTCGCCGCCCGCGCGTCCACCAGCCGGTCGACGTACGGGCGGGTGTCGGAGAAGCCCAGCGGGTCGGGTACGCACTCGACCGGGTCCAGCGGTACCGCGGTTCCGGGGTCGAGCAGGTGCTCCAGCCGTTGACGGGCGGTGAGCCGGGTATGGGAACCGCAGTCGGGGCACACCTTGAGTGCCCGGGTGAAGCGTTTGGCGTAGATGAGCGTGACGCAGCTGTCGCACCGCACCCACGCCGGGGGCTCGGCGTTGTGGGGAATCTCGACCTCGACCATGGGAGGTGGTGTCCTTCCAGCCTGCCGTGCAGGGCTCGAACGTGCGGGCATCGCAAGTTGCCTGGGGCCGGAGATCCGGCCCCAGGCTGCTCCGAACTAGTCGGCGTCGCTGCGCTCCCAGCGGTAGAACTCGCGGGCCATCGCGTCCTTGGGCTCGCGCCAGGTGGCCGGGTCGTACGCCTGGACGTGCGCGGCGAGCCGGTCGCTGACGTCCCGGAACTCCGGATGGCCCTTGAACCGGGCCACTTCGGGGCCGGGCGGCCGGTCCGCCTCGATCAGGTGCAGGTACAGGTCGCCGAACTGGAACAGACTGCGCCCGGTCACACCGATGAGGCGCGGCAGTTCCCCGCGGTCGGAGGCGGCGAAGGCCTCGGCGATGTCGGGGGCGGCGTCGGTCCGCATACGGGCGACGATGAGCGAACGGTGCATCGGGGTGGTCCCTTCGGGGTCGGAGCGGGGTCGGTCAGACGACCCGGGCGTGCTGCTCGACCTGCTCGCGGATGCGTTCCATCTGGATCAGCGAGTTGCGGTTGATGTGGTCGGTCATGCCCGCGTCGTCGACCGGCGCGGTGGGCTTCATCGCGAAGTCCTGCAGCCAGCGCATGGACGTGCCGTCCGGCACCTCCCGGTACTCCCAGCGGATGTTCATGTGCTCGAAGGGACCGGTCTCCACGCGGCGGGCCTTTACGGTGAACGTCTTCGGGTCGGCCTCCCGCTCCGAGACCCAGCTCCAGACCGTGCCGTTCTCGTCGGGGTGCATCGTCAGCCGGAAGGTGACGGTGTCGCCCTGGCGCTCGAGCACGTCGACGGACGCGTACTCGCTGAACAGCGTCGGCCAGCGTTCGAGGTCGTTGGTGAGCTCCCAGGTGAGGTCCAGGGGCGCGTTGATGACGATCTCGTTGTCGGTGTGTCCGGTCATGTCAGGCTCCGAGGGTGAGTTGGGCGTTGACGCTCTGCAGGAAGGAGTGCGGGGTCTTGCACGAGTCCGCTTCGTCGCCGATCTGCCGGCCGTAGCGGTTCTCCAGCTCGGAGACGATGCCGAGCAGGCCGAGGGAGTCGAGGTTGAACTCCTCGAACGTCGCCTCGGGCCTCTTCTCCATCTCGCCCGGGTCGACGGACAGGCCGGCGCGGCCCTTCATCAGGGACGCGAGCTCATCGAACGTGACAGGTCCGTTCATCACTGGTTTCTCCTTGGCTCGGGGGAACAGCTCCGGGGAACAGCGGTCGGGGGACGCGGGAACGGCGCCCGGTGGGCGCGCCGTTCCCGTCAGCGCCGGTCGTCGGGAACGCGGCGCAGCACCAGGGCCGAGTTGCAGCCCATCAGACCGCGGCTCAGGACGAGGGCCGTGCGCAGTTCGGTGGCGCGGGCCTCGCCGGTGACGAGGTCGAGGTCGTGGCGGACCTCGGTGATGTTGGGGGTGGGGGGCACCACGCCGTGTTCCAGGGCGAGTACCGCGGTGGCGACGTCCAGTGCCGAGGCCGCGGAGTACGCCCGGCCGAAGCCGGTCTTCGGCGCGGTGACGGGGACGTTCGCGGCGTGCGGGCCGAGGGCGTCGGCGATCGCCAGTGCCTCGGCCTGGTCGGCCGCGGGTACGCCGAGGGCGTCGGCGAAGACCACGTCGATGTCCTCGGCGGAGCAGCCCGCCTCGTCCAGCGCGCCCTGGATCGCCCGCGCCAGACCCGGCCGGGAGTGCTCCCAGCCCGCGGTGCCGGTGAACGTGGCGGCATGTCCCGCGACCACGGCCCGGACCGGGGCGCCGCGGCGGCGCGCCGCGGACTCCTCCTCGACCACGAACATCGCGCCGCCTTCGGCGGGCGAGAATCCGCAGGCGTCGTCGGTGAACGGCAGATAGGCCCGGTGCGGGTCCGTGGCGAGACTGAGCTCGGGGTAGCCGAGCTGGCAGACGACCGAGTAGGGGGCCAGCGGCGCCTCGGTGGCGCCGACGACGACCGCGTCGGTGCCCCGCCGGATCGTGCGGCAGGCGTGTCCGAACGCGTCGAGGCCACCGGCCTCGTCGTTGGCGAGCACTCCGCAGGGGCCCTGGAAGCCGCCCCGGATGGAGATCTGGCCGGTGCTCGCGGCGTAGAACCAGGCGATGGACTGGTACGGCCCGACGAAGTGCGGGCCCTGGCCCCACAACTGCTGCAGTTCGCCCTGACCGAACTCGCCGCCGCCGGAGCCGGCCGCGGTCACCACGCCGATGGCGAAGGGCGACTGCGGGTCGTGCTCCAGCTGGGCGTCGCCGAGGGCGAGATCGGCCGCTGCCATCGCGAAGTGCGTGAAGCGATCGGTCTGGACCAGATAGCGGCCTTCGACCAGGAGGGCCGGGTCGAACCCGGCGACCTCTCCGGCGACCCGCAGCGGCAGCTCGGTGCAGCCCTCGCGGGTGACCGGGCCGAGCACGGACACGCCCTGCTGGACGGCCTTCCAGAAGGCGTCGGTCCCGACGCCGTTCGGCGCGATGACGCCGAGGCCGGTCACCACGGTCTGCCGGCCGGTGGTGCTCCGATCCGGTGACGTTCGCTTCATGACGGGCTCCTCTCCGCGTGCCCGAGCACCACGGCGGACTGGAAGCCGCCGAAGCCGCTGCCGACCGACAGCACGGACCGCAGCGGGGCGGTGCGCGCGGTCCTCGGCACGTAGTCGAGATCGCAGTCGGGGTCGGGGGTGTCGTAGTTCGCGGTCGGCGGCACCACGCCGTGGGTCAGCGCCAGGGCGCAGGCGGCGAGTTCGATCGCCCCGATGGCGCCGAGCGAGTGCCCGACCATCGACTTGATCGAGCTCATCGGTACGGTGTGCGCGTGCGCGCCCAGGGAGCGCTTCACGGCCGCCGTCTCGTGCCGGTCGTTCTGCACGGTGCCGGAGCCGTGCGCGTTCACGTAGTCGATCTCGGTCCGGTCGATACGGGCCTGGTCCAGCGCCTGGTCGATGGCGTGGGACATCTCCAGGCCCTCGGTGGTGAGACCGGTCATGTGGTACGCGTTGCCGAACGTGGCGAAGCCGCGCAGCTCGCAGTAGATCCGGGCGCCGCGCTTCTGCGCGTGCTCCCATTCCTCCAGGAGCAGCACGGCGGCGCCCTCGCCCAGGACGAACCCGTCGCGTTCGGCGTCGAAGGGACGGGAGGCGTGGGCGGGGTCGTCGTTGCGTGTGGAGGTCGCCTTGATCGCGTCGAAGCAGGCCACCGTGATCGGGGAGATCGGTGAGTCCGCGGCTCCGGCGACGATCACGTCGGCCTTGCCGTCCTGGATGGCGTGGAAGGCGTGGCCCACCGCGTCCAGCCCTGACGTGCAGCCCGTCGAGATCGTCTGGACCGGGCCCTTGGCGCCGAGGTCCTCGGCCACTTCGGAGGCGAGCGCGCTGGGCGAGAAGGCCCGGTGCAGATGCGGTCCGGCACCTTCCGGCCGTACGTCCCAGCGCCCACCCGAGTCGCTGACCTTCACGTAGTCGTGTTCGAGCCGGGTGGTACCGCCGACGGCCGACCCGAGGGAGGCCCCGACCCGCCAGGGGTCCTGGGCCTCCATGTCGAGCCCCGAGTCCCGGACCGCTTCGCGGGCGGCGACCAGCGCGAACTGGACGTACCGGTCGGCGCGCTTCTCGAGGTCCGGGCCGAGACCGCAGGCGGCGGCATCGAAGTCGACCTCCGCGGCGATCCTGGAGCGGAAGCCCTCGGGGTCGAACAGCGTGATGCCCCGGGTCGCGGTACGCCCGGCGGTGAGCAGGTCCCAGAAGGCAGGAACCCCCACGCCGCCGGGGGCGACCACGCCCAGTCCGGTGACCGCCACCCGCCGGGTCACGTCCTCGCCCCCGCGGGGTCGGGGGGAGCCATCGTTCCGGCTTGGACGTGCTCGGTCTCCTCGGTGTCCACATGGCCCAGTTCCGGCCGGGGCGCGAGCGGCCCCAGATGGAAGACCATCCGGGCCTCTTCGGTGCCCACGTTGCGGAAGCGGTGCCGGACGTCGAGGGGAACCAGCAGCCCCTGGTCCGGGCGGAGCGAGTGGCTGACGCCGTCCAGGTCCACTTCGAGCGCGCCCGAGACGACGTAGACGAACTCCTCGGAATACGGGTGGTAGTGCTCCGCGATCTGCTCACCGGGCTGGATGATCGCCAGCCCCATGAAGCCGCTCGTGGAGCCCACGGACGTCGGGGTGAGGACGGCGCGGATGTCTCCGCCACGCCGGGTGTTGGGGCTGGTGTCGTCGAGGTGGACGATACGTGCCTGCTGAGGTGTCATGGCCGCTCCTTGGTCGGTGCCGTCCGGTTGCGGAGCCGGACGCGCTGGGGGTTTCAGGCGGCCTGCGCCCGGCGGTCGGTGATGAGGTCCATCGCCGCGACTCCGTACGAGAGTTCACCGGCGGCGGACGGGTCGTGGTGCTTGCCGAGGTCGAGCAGCCGGTTCAGCTCCTCGGGCACGACATCGGCGAGCTCGCCGGCCGGCGAGCGCCGCTGCGGGTCCGCCAGGTCGACGACACGGACGAGGACGTCGTCACGGTGGAAGACCGTGCTGCCCACGAGCCGCTGCCCGGGGTCCGCGGCGGCGGCCGCGTCCAGCTCGGCGAGCAGGCGGGCCGCCTCCTCGCCGCGGCCGGGCTTGACCGGGTAGAAGTACGCCCGGCGGGTGACGCCGTCGTCCGGGGCGGTCGCGGAGCCGGTGACGTGCTCGACGGCGGGGAGCGCCGCGCGGGCGAAGAAGGCGCGGGCGGACGACCCGTCGGTGAGGTCCCGGGCCTCCTCCAGATACGGGTTGATCGCTTCCTCGACGGCCCTGACCTCGGGCTGGGCGGCGACGTGCCGCAGCGCGTTGCCCAGGTCACCCGTCACCTCGACGGCCCGCACGACGCGGTTGCCGTGCATGAAGAGCGACGTGCGGCGCAGCTGCGTGGTGTCGTCGACGCGGGCCTGCGGCGAGCGGTAGCCGGCCAGGATCTTGGCCACGGCCGGTTCGCTGCCGGGCTTGACGGTGAAGGTGATCGCGTGGCGCACGACGCCGCCGGAGCACAGCGGCGGTGCCGGCAGCGGGTCGGTACCGGCGGCGCGCTTGGCGGCGGCCTTCCCCTTGGCGGGGCCCGGCCGGGCCGCACGCCGCTCCGGGCGGGCCGGGGGGTCCAGCGGGTCGGGGGTCTCCCGGGCGATCACGAAGCGCAGGGACGTGGTGTCCCGGACGCAGCCGTGCAGCGGTTCGACCATCTTGCGGTGGGCCGCGCTCTCCACCCAGGCCAGGAAGGGCTCGCTGCCCTCCCATTCGCTGGTGATGAGCCATTGGGACGAATTTCCGAGCGACTGGCAGAGCTGGTCGCTGACGTGGCCCGGTACTCCGGCCACCTGGTGCCTGATCTCCTCGTACGCCTCCAGGAAGCGCTCCTGTCGGCCGTCGAGGACGTCCAGCAGGAGCACGACGCGCAGTCGCGTCGTCTCCAGGGTGGGGTCCGCTATGCGCCGGTCGTCCAGAGTCGTCACCGTGATCGTTCCTCTCTGTCGGGGGACGGGCGTACCGCCCGCCACGGAATGCGGCTTCGATGACGGGTCGGGAAACTCCGACACCCCTGCCGACTGCCGCAGGCCTTGCCCTCTGCATATGCACCAGGCGTGCTCGGCTACGGCCGATGCTCACATAACGGCATGAATCGCGCACGGTACGTGAGGCGGGCGAGTGACTTCCCGGTCAACAGGCTTGCGACAGGGAAAGGAGGAACGCAGCCGAACGGCCGTCACGAATCCGTGGCGGACCCGCTCCCGCACAACCCTCTCTGGAGACCTCATGACGTCGAAGATCGACGATCGCGTGCCCGTCCTGATCGTTGGTGGCTCCCTGGTGGGGCTGTCCGCCTCGCTGTTCCTGGGCCGGCTCGGCATCGAGCACCTGCTCGTGGAACGGCACGCCCAGACCTCGCACCACCCCCGCGGCCGGGGCAACAACGTCCGCACGATGGAACTGTTCCGGACCGCGGGGGTGGAACCGCTGATCCGCGAGGCCGCCTCCGTCCTGGCGGAGAACCACGGCATCCTGCAGGCCGACACACTGACCGGCTCGGAGCAGGAGTGGCTGTTCAAGCAGATCGACCCCGGCGGGGCGCTGGCCAAGTTCAGCCCGTCGGGCTGGTGCCTGTGCAGCCAGAACGACCTGGAGCCGGTGCTGCTGCGCAGCGCCCGCGAGCTCGGCGGCGACATCCGCTTCGGCACCGAGCTGATTTCCGCCGAGCAGGACGCCGAAGGAGTGACGGCGGTGGTCCGGTCCCGTGAGACGGGTGAGGACCGGACGATCCGGGCGGACTACCTCGTCGCCGCGGACGGGCCGCGCAGCCCGGTGCGCGAGCGGCTCGGCATCGGGATGACCGGGGCCGGCGACCTGTTCCACAACGTGAGCATCACGTTCAAGGCCAAGCGGCTGGCCGACGCGGTCGGCGACCGGCGCTTCATCGTCTGCTACCTGACGAACCCCGAGAGCCCCGGCGCGCTGCTGCCCGTCGACAACGACGAGAACTGGGTGTTCCACGCACCCTGGCGCCCGGACGACGGCGAGACCCTGGAGGACTTCACCGACCAGCGGTGCGAGGCACTGATCCGCACCGCGGTCGGGGTGCCCGACCTCGAGGTGGAGGTCACCGGGAAGGCGCCGTGGCATGCCGCCGAGCGGGTGGCCGAGCGCTACGGCACCAGCCGGATCTTCCTGGCCGGGGACTCGGCGCACGAGATGTCCCCGACCGGGGCGTTCGGCTCCAACACCGGCATCCAGGACGCACACAACCTCGCCTGGAAGCTCGCCGCGGTGCTGCGCGGCTGGGCGGGCCCCGGGCTGCTGGAGACGTACGACGCCGAGCGGCGGCCGGTGGCGCTGGCCACCGGCGCCCGCGCCTCGACCCGTTCCGCGGAACACCGTCACCCGGGTTACGACGTCAGCCCCGGCGCCGGCCGGAAGCCCGGGATGCTCGCGGTGGTGCTGGGCTACCGCTACCTCGACGGCGCGGTGGTGGGCGCCCCGCAGGACCAGCCGGCCGTCCCGGAGGAGTTCCGTCCGCTGGCCCAGCCGGGCGGCCGGGCCCCGCACATGTGGCTCAGCCAGGAGGGCCGCCGGCTCTCCACCCTCGACCTGTACGAGCGGACCCCGGTGCTGCTCAGCGGTCCCGACGGCGGCGCCTGGCACCAGGCCGGTCTGAGCGTCGCCGGGCGCACCGGCATCCCGCTGGCCTGCTTCCGGGTGGGCCCGGACGAGAATCACGACCTCGTCCCCGAAGAGGGCGCCGACTGGGCGCAGTTGCACGGGGCGGAGAACGACGGGGCGGTCCTGATCCGCCCCGACGGATTCATCGCCTGGCGGTCGCGGACCGCGGACGCGAACGCGGAGCGGACGCTGACGGACGTGCTGGAGAAGGTACTGGGCGGCGTTCCCGGCAACGGGTGACGGCTGCCACCGGGAGCGGGCCGCGCCGACGCCGCGCGGCCCGCTCCGCCGTGTCACGCCGGGTGACGCCGCATTTCCCCGTGGTCCGGCCCGCGGGCCGGGGGTGCTGATGCCCCGTCGGGGTGAGGCACCGTCAGCCCGGTGCCGCCCCACTCCCCCACGGCCGGCACCACCCGAAGAGAGCACTCCGTCACCCATTGTGCTCTCTCCGGTGGCACAACCTCGGTATATGACTGACGGTGATGACGTCGCTACTGCGCTTCCTATGGCTGATGCCCTGTCAGCCAGCGCACGTCGCGGCGGAAGGAACCTTCCCATGCGCACTGCTCGCACCCTGCTGGCCGGAGCAACCCTCTCCGCTGTCCTCGCCATCGCCGCTCCCGCCGCCCATGCCGCCACGGGTGCCCACAACGCATACGACCCGAGCGGCTCCTCCAGCTCCAGCTCCAGCTCCAGCGACAGCTGGTCGCCGTCCGAGCAGGGCGCCAAGTCCGAGAACGGCTGGAAGGGCGAGGAGTCCAAGAAGGGCGCCAAGTCCGAGGAAGGGTGGAAGGGCCAGGAGGCCAAGAAGCCGCACGGTGGCATGCACACCGGCGGTGGCGGCATGGCCCTCTCGGGCGGTGGCCTGGCCGCCGGTTCCGTTCTGCTGCTCGGTGGCCTCGGCGCCGGCGCCTTCGTCCTGCGCCGCCGCAACACCTCGGCCGGCGCCGGCCTCGCGGCCTGATCCGACGCACGTTCCGCACCACGCGTTCCGTCGTTGCCACCGTCGTCCCACGATGACGGTGGCAGCGCCGGTTCCGGGCCCGGCCCGCCGCCCCGCTCGCGGGCAGCAGAACCACGAACCGCAGAGCTGATGAAAGGCATCACCGAATGGCCCAGCAGTCCGCACAGCACAGCGCCCGAGCGGCGGAGAACGCACCGGGCGGTGACGGCTCGTCCCGAGTCCTGGGCTGGGCCACCGGCGCGGCTCTGCTCGGCGCGTTCCTGATCTACAACTCCGTCGACGCCTCCGAGGCCGCGCCGCCCCCGGCCGCCGTCGTGGCGCAGGCCACAGCGCACGCGGCGGCCCCGCCGCCGGTCAGCGCCGCCCCCGGACTGCCCGCCTCGCGCCCGACCCTGCTGACGATTCCCGACATCGGCGTGAGCGCACCCTTCACCCCGCTGCACATCGGCACGTCGGGCAAACTGGATCCCCCGCCGTCGGACAACAACAACCTCGCCGGCTGGTACGCGGAAGGCCCCACCCCCGGCGAACGCGGCAACTCCATCGTCGCCGGCCATGTCGACACCAAGACCGGCCCCGCGGTGTTCTTCCTGCTCAGCATGGTCAAGCCGGGCGCCACCGCCGAGATCACCCGCGCCGACGGCGTCATCGCGAAGTTCAAGGTCGATTCCGTCGAGACCTTCTCCAAGAACAACTTCCCCGACCAGCGCGTCTACGCCGACACCCCCAACGCCCAGCTGCGCATCATCACCTGCGGCGGCGCGTACGACCACTCGAAGAAGGACTACACGGACAACGTCGTCGTCTTCGCCCATCTGGAATCCTCCCGCCAGGGCTGACCACCCGGCGGCACACACCCGGGGCAGGGCCGGGGGCGGTCACGGTATCGTCCCCCTGCGGGTCCATGAACCGGACACCGGCCCCGCGGTGTTGCCGCTGGTCCTTCACACCCGGTGGTTCCGTCGCGTCGAAACCACCGGAAGAGGGACGAGGTTCCAGAGATGACCGTCTACGAATCGGTCACGGACGCGATCGGCGGGACGCCGCTGTTCCGGCTGGCGCGGCTGGGCGCGGGAATCGTGACTCCGGTCTACGCGAAGGCGGAGTTCCTCAGCATCGGCGGCAGCGTCAAGGACCGTGCCGCGCTGTCGATGGTGCGGGAGGCCGAGCGTACGGGTGAGCTCCGGCCGGGCGGCACCATCATCGAGGCGACGTCGGGGAACACCGGCATCGGGCTGGCCATCGTCGGACGGCAGCGCGGCTACCGGGTCGTGATCGGGGTGTCCGAGCGGGCCGCCCCGGAGAAGAGCGACATCCTGCGGGCCTACGGCGCCGAGGTCGTGCTTGCCCCGACCGCGCTCTCCAAGGACCATCCGGACCACCTCTTCCATGTCGTGCGCCGGCTCGCGGAGGAGATCCCCGGCGCCTGGCTGGCGAACCAGTACGACAACCCGGCCAACCCGGACGCCCATGTGGTGACCACCGGGCCGGAGATCTGGGAGCAGACCGGCGGGCGGGTCACGCACTTCGGGGCGGGCGTCGGCACCGGCGCCACCTACAGCGGCACCGGCGCCGTCCTGAAGAAGGCATCCGACGGACGGGTCACCGTCGTCGGCGCGGACCCGGAGGCGTCGGTGTACGCCGGCGGCGACGGCAGCTCCTACTTCGTGGAGAGCATCGGCCACTTCGTCCATCCGGAGACCTCGGAGGACGTGTGGCCCGAGTCGTACCACCGGAGCGTGGTCGACGTGTTCGAACGGGTGCCGGACCGGGAGTCGTTGCTGACGGCGCGGCGGATGGCCCGTGAGGAAGGACTGCTGGTGGGCCCCTCCTCGGGGACGGCGGTGGCCGCGGCGCTACGGGTGGCACGGCGGCTGGGCCCCGACGACCTGGTCGTCGTCCTGCTGCCCGACTCGGGCCGCTCCTATCTGTCCTCGGCGCTCAGCGACGACTGGCTGCGGCAGCGCGGCTTCCTGGAGGAGCCCCGGCACCGCGATGACACCGAACCGACGGTGCGCACGGTCCTGGGCGACGCCCGGGGCCACGGCGAAAACTTCGTCACCGTCGCTTCCACCGCCTCGCTGGGCGAGGCACTGGCCGTGCTGCGCGCCGCGCGGACCGATGTCGCGCCCGTGGTGCTCGCCCGCGCCGAGCGGCCGTTCGGTATCGCCGCCTCCGAGATCACCGGCTCGGCCGAGGCCGCCGGACTCCAGCGGGCACTCGACTCGGGTGCGGGTCCTGAGGAGCCGCTGCGCGACCACCTCGCCCCGGCGCTGCCCGTCGTCGGCCTCGGCCAGCCGCTCTCCAGTGCGCTCGCCTGCCTCGACACTCCTCAACGCCGCCACGAGGCCGCCGTCGTCCTGCTCGACGGGCGCGCGGTCGGCGTGGTCGACCGGAAGGCGCTGGAGGGCTGAGCGGTCGCCCGGCCGCGGCGTGGCGAACCGGCGGAATCGGGCAGTTGTGGGGGATGTGCCAGGCCGTTCCCGCCACTGGCATGGCGTTTGCGACGCGTGCCGGAACGGGTGCGCGGAGTGTGGCTACGGTGAAGGGACACGACGGGCCAAGCCCGACATTCCACTCACTTTGCGAGGCGCACCTTCATGAGTCTGAGCATCCGCAACCAGATTCCCGGCACCGTCACCGACGTCACCGCCGGCGAGGTCATGGCGACCGTCAAGGTCCGGCTGGACGGCGGCCAGGACATCACCGCGGCCATCACGCTGGAAGCCGTCAAGGAGCTCGGGATCGCCGAGGGTACGGCCGTCCGCACCCTGGTGAAGTCGACGGAGGTCTCCCTGGCCACCGGCCCGGTCGAAGGCCTGAGCATCCGCAACCAGCTCGCCGGCACCATCTCCGAGGTCGCCACCGGCGGCGCGATGGCCAGCGTCAAGGTCACCGTCCCGGGCGGCGAACTGACCGCGGCCATCACCAAGGACGCCGTCACCGACCTCGGCCTGACCGCCGGCACCTCCGTGGTCGCGCTCATCAAGTCGACCGAGATCTCCCTCGCCACCGTCTGATCCGGGCGACAGCCCGCCGCGCGGAGTCCGCGCCGGCGGGCTATTTACCGTTGTCCTCGGCGAGGGTGTGCGCGACCAGGGCGTTCGCATGGCCATGGCCCATGCCGTGCTCGGCCTTGAGCCACCCGACCAGTTCCATGTGCCTGGTCAGCGGCGAGGACCGGATGAGGTCCTTCCATTCGGCGATCGGGCGGCCGTACTTCTGCTCGATCGAGGGGAAATAGGCGGCGGGGCCCTTCACAGTCTCAGTCATGGGAAAAGTGTGGCATCCGGTTCTGACAACTCACCTGGGCCGTAGCGTCTGCGGGGTGGTTGCCGACCAGGTCACCAGGGGCGGCCGCACCCGCCCGCACAGCGGCCGGCCCTCGGCGGTCGTCAGCCGCAGCCGCGCGGTCAGCCGGCCACCGCGCACCGCCTCGTCGAACGTCTCCGACGGGACGTCGGCGAACATCAGCTTCGCCCGGCGCAGCATGTCGGTCACACCCGCCGCGTCCACCGTGACCCAGGACAGGAAGACGAACTGCCCGCCCAGCCGGTTCTGGATGTAAGGGCCTTCGAGTTCCGTCCCGGTGGCGGTCGCCACGGCGACGGCCTCCAGGGTCCAGCTCGCCGACGCGGCGTCACCCGGGTGGAGGCCCGTCCACTCGCCCGGCCGGTCCTTGCGCTGCACGCCGATGTGAACGTTGCCCGCGGCGGGGAAGTCCGGGCCGAGGACGAAGGCACGGCCGGGCAGGTCTGAGGCCTCGATACGGATCTCCACCCGGTCATCATCCCCCGCCGGCCCGGCCATGGGCGTGTCCCGGCACCATGACTCTGCGTCAGGTGCCCCATGGAGACATGACGTCCGGTGGAGCTCCCGCCCTCCCGCGGCGGCCTGCCGTGCCGTGGCCCGGTGCTCGCTGCTCGTTGGTCACGTGTTCACCGATTGCCCCCTTCGCCTCCCTCCCGGTCCCCGCAAAGGTGTTGATGGGTCCACGACCAGGGCTCGCACCGACAGGTCGAGAAGGGATGTTCATGGCCGAGTTGACGCGACGCAGACTCCTCGGATCGGCGGCGGGGGCGATGGGAGGCGCGGCGGCGCTCTCCCTGCTGCCGCCCAGCGTGCAGAAGGCCGTCGCGGCGGGACCACCGCGGCACGGTTCGCTGAACGACATCGAGCATGTCGTCATGCTGATGCAGGAGAACCGCTCCTTCGACCACTACTTCGGCACCCTCTCCGGCGTCCGCGGCTTCAACGATCCGCACGCGCTGAAGCTGGACAACAGGCGCTCGGTCTTCTACCAGCCCGACACCGTCAACCCGGACGGCTATCTGCTGCCGTTCCATCTGGACACCCACAAGTCCAGCGCCCAGGCCATCCCGTCCACCAGCCACGCCTGGGCCGTGCAGCACGCCGCCTGGAACGGCGGCAGGATGGACCAGTGGCTGCCCGCACACCGCAAGGCCGACGGGGTCAACGGCCCGTACGTGATGGGCTACTACACGCGGAAGGACATCCCCTTCCAGTTCGCCCTCGCGGAGACCTTCACCATCTGCGACAACTACTTCTGCTCGGTCTTCGGCCCGACCTGGCCGAACCGCCTGTACTGGATGACCGGCACCATCGACCCCGGCGGCACGATGGGCGGCCCGGTGCTCACCAACAAGGCGCCCACGCCGTACCGGTGGCCGACCTACGCGGAGCGCCTGCAGGCCGCCGGCATCAGCTGGAAGGTGTACCAGCAGGACGACGACTACGGCTGCAACATGCTGGAGCAGTTCAAGACGTTCCGGGACTCCAAGCCGGGCGAGGACCTCTACGAGCGCGGCATGCGCCCGCAGCCCGAGGGCACCTTCGAGGACGACGCGCGCAACGACCGGCTGCCGACGGTCTCCTGGATCATGCCGACGAGCTTCCAGTCCGAGCACCCGGACTACCTGCCGGCGGCCGGCGCCGACTTCGTGGCGCAGAAGATCGAGGCCATCGCGTCCAATCCGAAGGTGTGGGCGAAGACCGCGTTCATCCTCAACTACGACGAGAACGACGGCCTGTTCGACCATGTGGCCCCGCCCACGCCGAAGGCAGGCACGGTCGACGAGTTCGTCCAGGGGCTGCCGATCGGCGGTGGCTTCCGGGTCCCGGCGATCATCGTCTCGCCCTGGACCGTGGGCGGCTGGGTGGCGAGCGAGGCCTTCGACCACACCTCGGCACTGCAGTTCCTGGAGCGGTTCACCGGCGTCGAGGCACCGAACGTCACACAGTGGCGGCGGCGCACCTTCGGCGATCTGACCTCGGCGTTCCGCTTCTCCCACGCCACCGTGCGGCCGCCGCGGCTGCCGCACGACACGGCGAAGCAGCTGGAGGAGGCCAAGAAGGAAGTGGCCACCCTCCCCAAGCCGGTTCTCCCCGGCGCCGACCAGACGTTCCCGAAGCAGGAGAAGGGCCGGCGGCCGCACACCTGAGCCGGCCCCGCACAGCGATCCGTGCCGAGCGCGGGGAACCCGGCCTGTCAGGTTCCCCGCGCTCGGCGCGTGTTCAACCCTCGTTGTCAGCAGGTGGGTTGGGGCGATTATGGAGCTACTTCTTGACGCCGAGGAAACGCGGTTGTAAACATCACCCCACCGGGAGAGCGCTCTCTCGACGTTTCCGGCTCCATCACGGACCCCCACCCGTTCAGGAGATGCCATGTCAGGCGATCGTTCCTTGCTGGTGCGCCATCGGTTGAGCCGCGACAAGCGCCGACCGTATGTCCTCATCGCCCTGCTCACCGCGTTACTTGCGAGCCTGCTCTTCGTCGTGACGCAGCCGCCGGCCCACGCGGCGGGCGCGCTGCTCTCGCAGGGGAAGCCGGCCACCGCGTCCTCCGCCGAGAACGCCGGAACCCTCGCCGGCGCCGCCGTCGACGGCAACACCGGCACCCGCTGGTCCAGCGCGTTCAGCGATCCGCAGTGGGTCCAGGTCGACCTCGGGGCACCGCGTCGCTCTGCCAGGTCGTCCTGCAGTGGGAGGCGGCGTACGCGAAGGGCTTCCAGATCCAGGTCTCCGACAGCGGAACGGGCAACTGGACCACGGTCTACTCCGCCACCACCGGAACCGGTGGCACCCAGACCCTCGACGTCAACGGCACCGGCCGTTACGTCCGCATGAACGGCACCACGCGCGCCACCGCCTACGGCTACTCCCTGTGGGAGTTCCAGGTGCGCTCCGGTTCACCGGGCACCCCGCCCACCACTCCCCCGACGGACCCCGGTTCGTTCTGGGGCGACACCAGCACCATCCCGCCCGCGCAGAACGTCGTCATGCTCAAGATCCTCAACCGGACCAACGGCAAGTACCCGGACAGCCAGGTCTACTGGAGCTACAACGGGCAGGTCCACTCGATCGCCGATCAGCCGTACTTCGACATGCCCGTCAACTCCGCCGGGCGGATGTACTTCTACGTCGGCACGCCGAACGGCCAGTACTTCGACTTCATCGAGTTCACCGTCGGAGCGAACGTCTTCAACGGCAACACCACACGGGTCGACGCGTTCGGCCTGAAGCTCGCGATGCGGCTGCACACCCGCGACGGTTACGACGTGTCCGTGGGTGAGGACCAGGCCACCTTCGCCGAGGACCGGTCGGTCACCTTCCAGAAGTTCATCAACGAGGTGCCGGCGCAGTTCAAGGTGCTGGCGCAGTCCCAGGCCCCGTACCGGATCATCGCGCCGGGCAGCGACCCGACGTTCCGGGCCGGCGGGGTGAACGCCAACTACTACACCGCCTACGCGAACTCGGTCGGTGTCAACGCTCCCACGTCCGATGTCTTCGGCTGCGCGGGCACCCTGTCCGAGAGCCCGGGGATGTGCTCGGCGCTCAACCGGCATGTCGCCACGCTGCCGCAGTCGCAGTGGTCGGACCCCAGCCTGTACTACCAGGCGGGCCCGGCGAACTACTACGCGAAGTTCTGGCACGACCACGGCATCAGCAAGCTGGCGTACGGGTTCCCGTACGACGACTACGCCGGCCAGTCCTCGTTCGTCTCCCACGCGAATCCGCAGTACCTGCTGGTCGCGGTGGGCTGGTAAGCACGCTCCGTGTCCGGGTGCGGTGGTCACCGCACCCGGAGGACGAGGTGGGACCTACAGTCCTTCCTCGGCGGCCAGCGCCCGCACGGTGGACACCGTGTCCGCCTCGGCCGCGGTCTTGTCGTCGCGGTAGCGCAGCACGCGCGCGAAGCGCAGGGCGAGGCCCGCCGGGTAGCGGGGGCTGCGCTGGAGGCCGTCGAAGGCGACCTCGACGACCAACTCCGGCCGGACGTGGACGACATACCGGTCGCGGGTCTCCTCCCGCTCCAGCAGTTCGGTGGTCTGCCAGGTCAGCAGCTCGTCGGTGAGCCCCTTGAAGGTCTTGCCGAGCATCACCCAGGGGGCGGGGTCGGATTCCTCGCCGCGTGCCGCGAGATGCAGATTGCTCAGCCACCCCTGGCGCCTGCCATGACCCCATTCGGCGGCCGTCACCACCAGGTCCAGGGTGTGCCGCGGCTTCACCTTGATCCACCCGGCGCCGCGGCGGCCCGCCGCGTACGGCGCGGCCGGGTCCTTGGCCACCACGCCTTCGTGGCCGCGGGCGAGTGCCTCCTGGAAGAAGCGCGCGGCGTCGTCGGCGTCCGCGGTGACGGTGCGCGGCACGCGCAGTTCCGCCGGCACCACGTCGTCGAGTTCCGCCCAGCGGCGTTCCGCGGGCAGGTCGAGCAGATCGGCGCCGTCGCGGTGCAGCAGGTCGAAGAAGAAGACGCTCAGCGGCACCTCGGCCCGCAGCTGTTCCGGGTCCTGCCGCGAGGCGGTGCGGGCGGCGGTCACCTGGAACGGGCGGGGCCGGCCGTCCGGGCCGAGGGTGATGGCCTCGCCGTCGAGCACGGCCGTCCGCACGGGCAGTGAGCGTACGGCTTCCACCACTTCCGGTACGCGGGAGGTGATGTCGTCCAGGCTCCGGGTGAACACGGAGACGTCGTCCCCGTCCCGGTGCGCCTGGACCCGGATCCCGTCGAGTTTCCACTCCAGCGCGGCGGGGCTCACCCGCTCCAGGGCGGCGGCGACGTCCGGGGCCGCCGCGGCGAGCATCGGCCGTACCGGGCGCCCGACCTCCAGCCCGAACGCGCGCAGCGCCTCCTTCCCGCCCGACATGGCGGCCGCCGCGACGGCGCGGGCGGAGCCGCGGAACATCAGCGCCCGGCGGACGTCCGCCGCCGGCACACCGGCCGCCTTGGCGACGGCGTCCGCCACCACCGCGTCCAGTGCGCCCTGCCGCAGTTCGCCGACCAGCACCGCGCTCAGGAACGTCTGCTCCTGCGCGGTGGCCCTGGCGAACAGCTCCTCCAGCAGCCGGCGCCGTTCGCCCTGCGCGCCGGATCCGTGCACGGCGGCGAGCGCGGCCAGTACGTCCTGGGTCTCCCGCACGCCGAGCTCCGGTTCGCCGGCGGGTGGCGGCAGTTCGCGCAGGCCGGCGGGGCCGACCCCGATCCGCATCCGCCGGGACTCACCGGACAGCAGGGCCACGGCCGCGGGCAGCTCGTCGGGCCCCAGGCTCCGGAGGTATCCGGCCAGCAGGGCGATCTTCGCGTTGCGGGCCGGCTCGGCGCCGACGGCCTGGGAGGTGACGGCCAGTTCGTGAAGCAGCATGGGCGGGGAACTCCAGGGCTGGGGCGGTGAAGGCTGCGCGTGGCCCATGCGTACCCGCTTTCCCGTTCCGTCTCCCGGGGCGAAGCGGCCCGGCCCCCGCCCGGACCCGACCCGATCCCGTCCGCTACCGGTTCAGCGCACCCCGCGCGGCCGGAACTGCACACTGATCCGGGGTCCCACCGGCCGCGCCGTCTTGGGAATCGCGTGTTCCCAGGAGCGCTGGCAGCTGCCGCCCATGACGATGAGGTCACCGTGTCCGAGCGGCATGCGCACGGCGGCCGGACCGCCGGAGCGCGGCCGCAGCACCAGGTTCCGCGGCGCCCCCAGGGAGACGATCGCGACCATGGTGTCCTCGGTGCCGCCGCGGCCGATGGTGTCGCCGTGCCAGGCGACACCATCGCGTCCGTCGCGGTAGAAGCAGAGCCCGGCCGTGGTGAACGGCTCACCGAGCTCGGCGGCGTAGTGCCCGCTCAGCGCCGAGCGGGCCGTGTCGAGCGCCGGGTGCGGCAGGGCGTCGCGGTCGCCGAAGAACGACAGCAGCCGCGGCACGTCCACCGTGCGCTCGTACATGACGCGCTGCTCGGCACGCCACTCGACGTCCCGCGCCAGCGCCTCGAAGAGCGCGTCCGCCCCGACGAGCCACTGCGGCAGCACGTCGATCCAGGCGCCGAGCCCGATGTCGGTACGGCGCAGCCCGTCGAGCGGGCGCGGTGCGATCTCGTCCTCCTGGTCGAAGAGCGAGTTCTGCAGATGTACGGCCATGGGACCAGCCTATACGCATTCGTACATCTGTGCGATTAACGTGGCGGGCATGATGGCGGTGGCCTGGTACTGGAGATCCACGTACCGGCGCGGGACGAGGCCGGGCGTCTGATGGACCATGCGGCCGATGCTGACAGAGCGGTTTCCGGGCACCCCGCTGGGCACCGCCCGCGGGAGACCGGTCAGACGACGCCCTGGGAGAGCATCGCGGAGGCCACGCGCTCGAAGCCGGCGATGTTGGCGCCGGTGACGTAGTCGCCCGGGGCACCGAAGCGCTCGGCGGTGTCGTAGCAGGTGTCGTGGATGCCGCGCATGATGGTCGCGAGCTCCTCCGCCGTGCGCTCGAAGGACCACGACTCACGGCTGGAGTTCTGCCGCATCTCCAGTGCGCTGGTGGCGACACCGCCCGCGTTGGCCGCCTTGCCGGGCCCGAAGGAGACCCCGGCGGTTTGCAGCAGCTTGACCGCGTCCGGGGTGGTGGGCATGTTGGCGCCCTCGGAAACGGCCTTCACACCGTTGCGGACGAGAACGGCGGCGGCGTCCGCGTCGAGCTCGTTCTGGGTCGCCGACGGCAGGGCGACGTCGGCGGGCACGTCCCACACCCGGCCGCCTGCCACGTACCGGGCCGAGGCGCCGCGCCGCTCCGCGTAGTCACTGACCCGGCCGCGCTCGACCTCCTTGATCTGCTGCAGCAGTTCGAGGTCGATGCCCTTCTCGTCGACGACATAGCCGCCGGAGTCGGAGCAGGTCAGGACGTTGGCGCCGAGGGACTGGGCCTTCTCGATGGTGTAGATCGCGACATTGCCCGATCCGGAGACCGTGACCTGCTGGCCGTCGAAGTCCTCGCCGCGCTTCTTCAGCATCTCGGCGGTGAACAGGACGTTGCCGTAGCCGGTGGCCTGCGTACGCGCCTGGGAGCCGCCCCATTCCAGGCCCTTGCCGGTGAGGACGCCCGCTTCCCACCGGTTGGTGATGCGCTTGTACTGGCCGAAGAGGTAGCCGATCTCGCGGCCGCCGACGCCGATGTCGCCCGCCGGGACGTCCGTGTGCTCGCCGAGGTGGCGGTGGAGTTCGGTCATGAACGACTGACAGAAGCGCATCACTTCGGAGTCCGACCTGCCGTGCGGGTCGAAGTCGCTGCCGCCCTTGCCGCCACCGATGTTCAGTCCGGTGAGGGCGTTCTTGAAGATCTGCTCGAACCCGAGGAACTTCACGATGCCCAGGTTCACCGACGGGTGGAAGCGCAGACCGCCCTTGAACGGACCCAGCGCGCTGTTGAACTCCACCCGGAATCCCCGGTTGACGTGGATCTCGCCCGAGTCGTCCTGCCACGGGACCCGGAACATCAGCTGGCGCTCCGGTTCACAGATGCGCTCGACCAGCTTCGCCTCGGCGAACTCGGGACGCGCCGCGAGCAGCGGCGCGAGGGTCCCCAGCACCTCCTGTGTCGCCTGGTGGAACTCGGGCTCGCCCGGGTTCCGCTCTATCAGCTGGGCACGGAAGGAAGGCTTCATATCGAGTCCATTCAGGAGCGGCTGCCGGGCGGAAAACACTGTGCGGTGTTCTACGGGCGCGGCGGGCCCGGCGTTCAGGGCGGTCCCGCCGGCTCCGTAGCGGTCGATGTTCACACCGAGCCCCGGACGTCCACAAGTACCGCAGAACAGATCAGGGGTTACCTCCTGGTAAGTGTGGAGGGGGCATCAACGACGGCCGCTCGAGACCGCGTCGAGCGGCCCGGAAACCGCCGCAGCGGTGCCGCACCGGGTGCGTCCCCCATCCCGCAGCCGCCTCCCCCTACCGCCGGGTAGCACCGCGGCGAATACTGACTGCCATGACGACGGTGGCCCACTGGGGCGGAACCAGCCGCTACGCGGACCTCGGCGGGCGCGTCCACTGGGTCGACTTCGGGGGGCCGCCCGGCGCACCCCGGGTGGTCCTGGTGCACGGGCTCGGCGGGTCCCACCTCAACTGGTGTCTGCTCGCCCCGCTGCTGACCGCCCGGCTGCGGGTGACCGCCGTGGACCTGGCCGGATTCGGGCTGACGGAGCCGGCGGGCCGGGGCACGGCGGTACGGGACAACGTCGCGCTGCTCGACCGCTTCCTGCGGGAGGTCGTCGGGGAGCCGGCGCTGCTGGTGGGCAACTCGATGGGCGGGATGATCTCGATCCTGCAGGCGGCGGCCCGTCCGGGGACGGCCACCGGACTCGTGCTGGTGGACCCCGCCCTTCCACTGCCGTTCGGGGCCCGGCCCGATCCGCTGGTCCTGTCGGCGTTCCTGCTCTACGCCGTGCCGGGGGTGGGGGAACGGGTGCTCGCGCGGTCGCGGACCGGGAGCACGGCCCGGCAGCAGGTACGGCGGCTGCTCAGTCTCGTGTGCGCCGACCCGTCGGCGGTTCCCGAGGAGCTGGTCAGCGCCTCGGTCGAGCTGGCGGAACGGCGGGCGGGGGTGCCGGGGCTCGACGCGGCCTTCCTGGCCGCAGCGCGCTCACTGGTGCTGGTGAACGCGCGGCGGACCACGTACTGGTCCGCCATGCGGTCGCTGCGGGTGCCGGTCTTCCTCATGAGCGGGGAGCGGGACCGGCTGGTGCCGGTGCGGTCGGCCCGCGCGGCGGCGGCGCGCAATCCCGGCTGGCGCTTCGAGACCTTCCCCGGCGTCGGCCATGTGCCGCAGCTGGAGATACCGGACGTCGTCGCCGCGCGGATGCTGGACTGGCTGGACGACGTCCGGCTCGCCGGCTAGCCCTGGAGCGGCTGCTCGCTCCAGATGACCTTGCCGTCGGCGGTGTAGCGGGTGCCCCAGCGCTCGGCGAACTGGGCGACGAGGAAGAGTCCCCGGCCGCCTTCGTCCATCGTGGCGGCGTAGCGCAGGTGCGGTGAGGTGTCGCTGGTGTCGGACACCTCGCAGATCAGGGTGCGGTCGAGCAGCAACCGGACCTTGATCGGCTCCGCCCCGTAGCGGATGGCGTTGGTGACGAGCTCGCTGAGGATCAGCTCGGTCACGAAGGCCGTCTCGTCCAGGCCCCAGCTCGCCAGCTTCCGGCTGACCGCGGCACGGACCTCGGACACGGCCGCGGGGTCGGACGGTACCTCCCACTCCGCCATCCGGTCGGCCGGCAGCACGTGGGTGCGGGCGACGAGCAGGGCGATGTCGTCCTTCGGGTGGGCGGGGAGTAGGGCCTCCAGGACCGCCTCACACGTCTCCTCCGGGGTCCGGTCGGTGTCCTTGAGGGCACTGCGCAGCCGTTCGAGGCCGTCGTCGATGTCCCGCTCACGGTCCTCGACGAGCCCGTCGGTGTAGAGCACCAGCCGGCTGCCCTCGGGCAGCCTGATCTCCGCCGTCGCGAACGGCAGACCGCCGACGCCGAGCGGCGGGCCGGCGGGCAGGTCGGGGAATTCCACCGTCCCGTCCGGGTGGACCAGCGCGGGCGGCGGATGGCCCGCCCTGGCCATGGTGCACAGCCGCGAGACCGGGTCGTAGATCGCGTACAGGCAGGTCGCGCCCGTGACGTCGTCGCCGGAGCCGGCGGCCGTCTGGTCCTGGTCGATCCGGCCGACCAGCTCGTCGAGATGCCCGAGGACCTCGTCCGGCGGCAGGTCCAGCGTGGAGAAGTTGTGGACCGCGGTGCGCAGCCGCCCCATGGTGGCGGCGGCGTGCAGGCCGTGGCCGACGACATCACCCACCACCAGCGCGACCCGGGCGCCCGGCAGGGGGATGACGTCGAACCAGTCCCCGCCGACGCCGGCCTGCGCGGGCAGATAGCGGTAGGCGGCCTCGACGGCGTTCTGCTCGGGCAGGCCGTGCGGCAGCAGGCTGTGCTGGAGGGTGACGGCCATGGCGTGCTCGCGTGTGTAGCGGCGGGCGTTGTCGATGCACACCGCCGCGCGGGTGACCAGTTCCTCGGCGAAGGAGAGATCGTCCTCGTCGAAGCGCTCCGGCCGCTCGGAGCGCCAGAACTTGGCGATGCCCAGCAGCACGCCACGGGCCAGCAGCGGGACCCTGACGACCGAGTG
Source organism: Streptomyces sp. H39-C1 (assembly GCF_027158125.1). Taxonomy (NCBI): domain Bacteria; kingdom Bacillati; phylum Actinomycetota; class Actinomycetes; order Kitasatosporales; family Streptomycetaceae; genus Streptomyces; species Streptomyces sp. H39-C1. The sequence continues at coordinate 12,238 of NZ_JAPVLS010000067.1, read as the reverse complement.
GACCCCGTACGCGAGCATCGCGTCGGCGCGCTCGGGATCCTGCACCTTCCAGTCGGTGGACGACGCGAGGTCGGGGTCGAACACGCCCTGTCCGGTGTCGAGACTCCAGGCCTGCGGAGTGGACGGGATGATGGTGATCGGCTCGCCCACCGGATACAGCGGAGCATCGTCCCTGATGGCGCTGACGGCCACCCGCTGCATCTGGGTGCCGGAGCTCCCCGAGGGCTCCTCACCGCGCAGCACGGGCACCGCGAGGTCGACGGAGACGAAGTCGGCGAACCGGGGGACGGCCACCCGGGCGAGTTCCTGGGCGGTCTGCACCACGTCCAGAGTGGTGCCGATGGCCACGCTGGCCTCGTAGAGCAGTCGCAGGCGTCTGCGGCCCGCCTCGGCCTTGTCCGACAGCGCGTGCAGCTCCGTGGAGTCCCGCAGGGTCGCGACCATGCCAGGGGGCCCGCCGTTACGGTCCGTGGGCCGGACGTTCACCACCAGCAACCGGTCACCGGCCGGCAGGACTTCGTCGCTCATGGCCTGTTCCGAGGCCAGCAGCTCGACTGCCCGGCTGCTGAGTCCCAGGCCGGCCACGGGGCGCCCCTCGGCGTCCGCCGGCAGTCCGAGGAGCCGGCGCGCCTCATCGTTGGCGAGCAGCAGCCTGCCGTCCCCGCCAACGATGACCACGCCCTCCCGGACCGCGTGCAGCACCGCGTCGTGGTGCTCGTACATCCGGGTCATCTCGGTCGGCCCCAGACCGTGGGTCTGGCGCAGTAGCCGTTTGCTGGTGAGTGCCGCCCCGACCGTGGCCAGCGAGAGCGCGACGGTCGCGGCGCCGAGGATGAGCGGCAGCTGTCGGTCGACGACCCCGCTGACCTTGGTGATCGTGATCCCGGCGGAGACCACGCCGACGACCTTGCCGTTGGTGTCGTAGACGGGGACCGTGGCCTGGACGAGCGGCCCGATGGTTCCGACGATCTTCTCGGTGATCACCTGGCCCTGCAGGGCCGACTCGTAGTTGCCGACGAACTTCTTGCCGATGCGGTCCGGCTTGGGGTGCGTGTAGCGGATGCCGTCGGTGTTGAGCACGACGATGAAGTCCACCCCGGACGCCATCCGGGCGGCCTCGGCCTTCGGCTGGAGGATCGCGGTCGGGTGCGGGGCCTTCAGCGCCGCCACGATTCCCGGCGAGTTCGCGAAGGTCTGCGCGACGGCGACCGAGCGGTTGCGGGCCTCCTGGGTGCTGTCGTGCTCCGATTCCAGGACGAGCGCCAACACCGCCGCCAGGACGAGCAGCAGCACCACGACCACCTGCAGCGCGAAGACCTGGCCGGCGACGCTGCGTATCCCCCTGATCCACCTGCGTCGGCCGGCCGGCAGGGCGCCCGAGGATCGGACCGTCAACCGGGCCATGGCCTATGTGTACCCCGGTTGACCCCGGTAAGCGAGTGGTCGGAGTGCACGAGCCCGGCGCTCAGCCGGGCGGAGGGGGAACATCGCGCGGGTCCGGCACTCGCGGCGACGCCTCGGAAGCCGTCTCGCCCACCTCTGCGGGCACGAGCGGAACAGCGCCGCCACCCTGGAGACGCTCCAGGTCGGAGGGGCGTACCTGGATGACCAGCAGGGCGATCAGTGCGCCGACGACAGCGAAGACGGCGGCGGCGACGAATGCGGTCGAGATGCCCGAAGTCAGCACCTGGTCGCCCCAGGGCGACGGGAGCTGTCCGGTCCTGCGGAACTCCAGTTGCTGGGCCGGGGTCGCCTGCGCCAGGAACCGGGGGACCTGGTCGGTGGCCTCGTTGCGACTGGCCGTGCCGAAGACGGTGACCAGCACGGACAGGCCGAGCGACCCGCCCACCTGCTGGGTGGCGTTGAGGATCCCGGAGGCCGCACCCGTCTCCTTCGCCTCGACGCCCGATACCGCCATCAGCGTCAGGGACACGAACTGCAGACCCATGCCGGTGCCGAAGACCAGGATGGGGCCGAGGATGCTGCCCAGGTACGAACTGTCGACATCGGTCATCGTCAGCCAGCCGAGTCCCACCGCGGCCAGCACCGCCCCCACCACCATGAAGGGCTTGGGTCCCCACTTGGGCAGCAGTTGCGAGGTGAACCCCGCGGCCACCGCGATGATCGCGCTCACCGGCAGGAAGGCGAGACCGGCCCGCAGCGGACTGAATCCCAGAATGTTCTGCACGAAGAGCGTCAGGAAGAAGAACATCCCGAAAATCGCGGCGGACAGACTCAGCATCATTCCGTACACACCGGCGCGATTGCGGTCACGGAACATCCACAGTGGGGTGATGGGCTGCCGCGACCGGCGCTCGATGGTGATGAACAGGTACAGGAACACCACGGCCGCCACGAAGGCCCCGATGGTGACGCTGTCGCTCCAGCCGTCCTTGGAGGCCCGGATGAATCCGTAGACGAGCAGCACCATGCCCAGCGTGGACGTGAGCGCGCCCATGATGTCGAAGTGGCCGGCATGGCGCTCGGACTCCCGGATGAACCGGGGGGTCGCGAGCACGATCAGCAGGCCGATGGGCACGTTCACGAAGAAGACCCAGCGCCAGTCGAGCCACTCCACGAGCAGTCCGCCGGCGAGCAGTCCGATCGCGCTGCCGCCCGCCGAGACGGCGGCGAACACACCGAACGCCCTGTTCCGCTCGGGTCCTTCGCGGAAGGTCGTGGTGATGAGCGCGAGGGCGGTGGGAGAGGCGACGGCGCCGCCGACGCCCTGCAGCGAGCGGGCCGCGAGCAACTGCCAGGATTCCTGGGAGAGTCCGCCGAGCAGCGAGGCGAGCACGAAGAGCAGCACGCCGAAGATGAAGACCCGGCGACGGCCGAGGATGTCGCCCAGCCGCCCGCCGAGCAGCAGCAGTCCGCCGAAGGTCAGCGTGTAGGCGTTGATGACCCAGGACAGGTTCTCGGTCGAGAAACCGAGCGAGGTCTGGATGTGCGGAAGGGCGATGTTCACGATGGTGATGTCGAGGACCACCATCAGCTGGCACGAACAGATGACGAGGAGTGCGATACCGCTGCCGTGGCCCCGCTCCGGGGATGCGGCAGACTCCGGGGATGCCGTCTGAGAGTCCGTCATGGGAGTGCCTGCGCGATTGCCTGCGCCTCAGGTCGGAAGTGAACGAATTCGGTCACTCCTTCGAGGCTAAGCCTGCCCGCACGGCCCCGCCAATCGATCACCGGGGCCGCGACGGAGCGCGTGTCAGGTCAGCGCGAGCAGTTCGTCGAAGCCCTCGCGGATGCCGTCCGCGAGCACCTGGATGTCGGGTACGCCGTCGAAGTCGGCGTTGATGCCGAAGGTGATCTGGCCCAGGTAGGAGAAGATCCCGACGCTGATCCGCATGGTGCTGGCGATCGGCACGTACGGGTAGATCTCGGCCAGCCGCCGGCCCAGCATGTACAGCGGCACCCGCGGGCCCGGCACGTTGGTGGTGACGGTCTGCAGGAACTGCTGCGGGAAGCGCATGGCGGTGCGCGAGCCCAGCGCGAGCAGGGTGGGCGCCGCGAAGTTCGCCATACCCGTGATCGCGTCGGCGCCCGCCGCCTGGCGGCTGCTCTTGAGGTCGTCCATCTGCTCGCGCACCGCGGCCAGCCGCGCCTGCGGATCCGGCTCGCTCACCGGCAGGTTCAGCAGGACGGCGCTCACCCGGTTGTCCAGCTTGTTGCGCTGGTCCCGCGAGCGCACGGAGACCGGCACCATCGTGCGGACCACCATGCCCTCGGACAGCTCACCGCGGCTCTCCAGCAGATCGCGGAAACCGCGGGTGATCGCGGCGAGGATGACGTCGTTGACCGTTCCGCCGGTCACCTTGCGGATCTGCTTGGTCTCCGTCAGATCCGCCTTCGCCCACACCCAGCGGCGGTGCGGACCGAGGGACCCGTTGAGGGAGCCGGCCGCGCGGGTGGTGAGCCGGCGGGCCGTGTTCGGCAGGCTGCCGGCCAGGGCGCGGGCGATGCCGAGCAGTTCGGAACCGCTGCGCAACCGCCGGGCGAGCGCGGGGACGGCGGACAGGTGTTCCAGCGGCGTCAGGACCGCGTCGCGCACTCCGTCGGCGACGAGGTCGAGCGTGGACGGGCTCGGCTCCGGCGTCCAGGGCCGGGGTTCCGACAGCTCGCTGTCCTTACGCCAGTCCAGCACCAGCTGCATCATGTCGGTGCCGGCTATTCCGTCGATCATGCAGTGGTGGACCTTGGAGATGAGCGCCCAACGGCCGCCCTCCAGCCCTTCCACGAGCCAGATCTCCCACAGCGGCTTCGTGAGGTCCAGACGCTGGGCGAAGAGCCGGCCGGCGAGGTTGCGCAGCTGGTCGTCGCCGCCCGGTGCGGGCACCGCGGTGTGGCGTACGTGGTAGAGGATCTGGAAGTGCTCGTCGTCGACCCAGACGGGACGGCCCAGATGCATCGGCAGGCTCTTGACCCGCTGCCGGTACCGGGGCACGTCGGGGAGCTTGGACACCAGAAGTCTGATGACATCGCCGTACGACGGCACCGGCCCCTCGAACACCAGGACCGATCCCACGTGCATCGGCACGTTCTCGTCCTCGATGAAGTAGAAACCCGCATCCAAGGCGCTCATCCGGTCCACGGACGCAACCGTAGAGGGGAGCACCGGCTCCGTCCAGGGCGCCTGGGATCGGATACCGGCCGCCGGCCGAACGTATCCGGCCTCCTGACCGGCGAAGGCGCGCCAATTCTTGACGGGCCCCTGCCAAGGATCCTGTCCGTACCGTCATGCTTCGTCCCGGCGCCCACCCGGCGCCCCAAGAGCGAGGCGCCACCGCGCCCGCGCCGGCGACAGGAAGGCAGTCAGATGCGACGGAGACTCACCGCCGGGGCCGTTCTCGCGGCCGCGGCGCTGCTGGCGTCGGTCATGGGTGCGGGCACCGGGACGGCCGCCGCCGACTCCCCCGCCCTCGGTACGGGCTACGGGGTGCATGACGGCCAGGTGCCGCTGACCACCACGAAGACGATCTCGTCCTATCTGCTCCAGGACCCGACGCGTGGCAACACCGTCACCGTCGACGGCCGTACCAACACCATCCTCACGGACGCGGACAACATCTGGGGCAACGGGCTGCCGACCAATCTCCAGTCCGCGGGCGTCGACGCCCAGTTCGCCGCCGTCTCCGTGTGGGACTACTTCAAGTACTCGTTCAACCGGCTCGGGGTCAGGAACGACGGCAAGGGCGTCCGCAGCGTCGTCCACTACGGCAGCCACTACACCAACGTCTTCTGGAGCGATGCCTGCGGCTGTGTCAACTACGGCGACGGATCGGACAACGCCCATCCGCTGACCACCATCGACATCGGCGCGCACGAGATCACCCACGGCATCACCTCCGCCACCGCCGGGCTCACCTACAGCGGCGAGGCGGGCGCGCTCAACGAGAGCACCTCCGACATCTTCGCCACCATGGTGGAGTTCTCCGCGAACATCCCGGCCGACGTGCCGGACTACCTCATCGGCGAGAAGGCGAACCTCAACGGGAACGGCACCCCGCTGCGCTACATGGACCGGCCGTCCAGGGACGGTGTCTCACCCGACTACTGGTCGACGTCGGTCCCGAACCTCGACCCGCACGTGGCCTCGGGGATCGGCAACCACTTCTTCTTCCTGCTCGCCGAGGGCAGCGGCCCGCGGGTCATCAACGGGATCTCCTACAACAGCCCGACCGTCAACGGCTCGGTGCTGACCGGGATCGGGCAGAACACCGCGGCGGCGATCTGGTACCGGGCGCTGACCGTGTACATGACGTCCACCACCAACTACCACGCCGCGCGGACCGCGACCCTCGCGGCGGCGCGCGACCTCTACGGGGCAGCCAGCAGCCAGTACGCCGCGGTCGGCGCCGCGTGGACCGCCGTCAACGTGGTCGGCCGCGCCGTGCCGTCGCCGGCTCACGACGGCACGGCACGGACCGGCCACGTCGGCGAGGTCAGGACCGGCTGACGGTCCACACGAAGCCGGCCGTGTCGGTCGCGCCGGTGGGGCCGGTCGCGGTGACCGAGACCGTGCTGGTGCCCGGGGCCGTCGCGGTACCGGAGATCAGCCCGGCCGGGCTGATCGACAGACCCTCGGGCAGCCCGGTCGCGGTGAACACCGGGCCGGTCCCGGCGGATCCGGTGGTGCGGGCCGCGATGGCCAGCCGCACCGGGGTGCCGGCACGGCTGCTCATACCGTGCGGGTTGGTCACGGTGACGCTGCCCGTGCTGGTAACGGTGCTGGTCACCGTCCTGGCCGAGAGCGGTGTGCCGACCGTCAGGGTCCCGGTCAACGGCAGCTCACGGGACGAGTCGCCGACCTGGATCCGGTAGTCGCCCGGGGTGGTCGTCCAGCCGGCCGTGGTGTCCGACCAGTGCGCCAGATCGTGCGCGGTGACGGTGAACTGCACCCGCCGGCTCGCCCCCGGCTGCAGTTCCACCCGCTGGAACCCCTTGAGCTGCCGGGCCGGTTCACCCGTCGCGGCGGGAGCGCCGACGTAGAGCTGGGCGATCTCCGCGCCGGCGCGGCTGCCGGTGTTGGTGACGGTCGCGGAGACGGTGGTGTTGCCGCTCGCGTCCGGCGTCCCGACCTGGAGTCCGGAGAAGGCGAACGTCGTGTACGACAGCCCGAACCCGAACGGGAAGAGCGGGGTGACGTCGCCGGCGTCGTACCACCGGTAGCCGACCTTCAGGCCCTCCGAGTACTGCACCTTGCCGTCGGTGCCCGGCCACTGGGCCGCGGTGTGCGCGGGCACGTCGGCCAGGCTCGCCGGGAAGGTGACGGGCAGCTTCCCCGACGGGTTGGCGTCGCCGAACAGCAGCCGGGCGACGGAGTTGCCGACCTCCTGCCCGGCGTACCACTCCTCCAGCACGCCCTGCACCTGGCCCAGCCACGGCATGGTGACCGCGGAGCCGGTGTTGAGCACCACCACAGTCCTCGGGTTGGCGGCCGCGACCTGCGCCACCAGCTCGTTCTGCTGGGCGGGCAGATCGATGCCCGTCAGGTCGGTGCCCTCCTTCTCCCCGTACCCGACGAAGACGACCGCCACCTCGGAGGCGCGGGCCAGGGCGACCGCGGCGGCGATGTCCGTGCCGTCGTTGTACTGGACGGTGGTGCCGGTGCCCGCGACCCGGTTCTGGATCCCGGCCAGCGGCGAGACGGTGCCGGAGCTGGTGACGACGGCACTGCCGCCGCCCACGCTGCGCACGCCCGCGCCGGCGTCGGGGCCGAGCAGCGCGATCGAGTGCGTCGACGCCGTCGACAGCGGCAGCACACCGGTGTTCTTCAGCAGGACGCTGCCCTGTTCGGCGATCCGACGGGCGGTCGCCTGATGGGCGGCGGAGGTCACCAGGGCCGTGGTCGACCCGGTGTGCTTCCGGTCGAAGAGGCCGAAGGCGAACATCTGCGTGAGTACCCGGCTCACCATGGTGTCCAGCGTGGCCTGGCTCACCTGGCCGTTGGCGACCGCCTGGGCGAGGTAGTTGGAGTAGTAGTACCCGCCGGGCATCTCCATCGTCATCCCGCTGTTCGCGGACTCCACGGTGGAGTGGGTCGCGCCCCAGTCGCTGGTGACGAACCCGCCGAAGTCCGCCTGCTGGTAGAGGGCGGTGTTCAGCAGGTACGGGTGCTGGCAGTCGTAGGCGCCGTTGACGGTGCTGTAGCCGCACATCACCGACGCCGCCGCGCCCTTGCTGACCGCGGTCTGGAACCCGGGCAGATAGATCTCCTGCAGGGTGCGGGTGTCGATGACCGCGTTGTCCTTCGGCCCGTTGCGGTTGGTCTCCTGGTTGTAGACCGCCACATGCTTGGCCTGAGCCATGACGCCCTGGCTCTGGATGCCCTGGATGTTGGCGACGGCCATCTCGCCGGACAGGTACGGGTCCTCGCTGTAGCTCTCGAAGGCCCGGCCCCAGCGCGGGTCCCGCACGATGTTGAGCGTCGGGCCGAGTGCCACATCGGCGCCCTTGCCCGCGAACTCGTTCCCGGCGACGGCGCCGTACTGGTGCTGCAGTGCCGTGTCCCAGCTGGCCGCGGCCGACACGGGCGCGGGCAGCTGGGTCACACCGGAGAAAGCGTCGCCCACCCCGCCGGGGCCGTCGTGGAAGCCCACCGAGGGGATGCACAGGGACGGGATCGCGGCGAGGTTCCCGACGTACGGCGAGGTGTTGCCGGTGCCGTGCACCATCTGGATCTTCTGGGCCTGCGTCATCTGCGCCATGACCTGCGTGACACGCTCGGCCACGGGCGCGCTGGACCCCGACCAGGGGCAGCTGCCGCCGCCGCCGCCGGGCGGGCTGCTGGTGCCGCCGGGGGTGAGGACGCTGAACTCCCAGAGCGAATAGCCCCACGAGGTGGCTCGCTGGATGCCGGCCAGCCGCACATAGCGGCCGGTTCCGTTCAGCGCCACCGTCTCGATGCCGCCCTGGCCCGCGGTGGTGGAGTAGACGGTGGTCCAGTCGGTGCCGTCGTCGGAGACCTGGATCCGGTACGCCCTCGCGTACGCGTTCTCCCAGGCCAGTTGCACTCCGCAGACCGGCCGGCTGGATCCGAGGTCGACCTGCAGCCACTGCGGATCGGCGGCGGCGCTGGACCAGCGGGTGCCCGCGTTGCCGTCGAACGCCGCTTCCGCCGGGGTGTCGGACTTCTCGGTCGACGAGGCGGTGGCTGGCCGGTTCAGCGCAGCCGTCGTGATGCCGCAGGGGACGACGGGGTCGGAGCCCGGCGCCGCCTGCGCCGCCGATCCCGCCACCGCGGGCGTCAGACTCGCCGACAGGGCCGCCACGAGCAGGACGGCGAGGTGCCTCGGGCGTCCGCGACGGGTTCGGGGACGGTTTCCGCGGCGAGGAGCGCCGCGCCGTAGGGAGAAGTGGGGAGTGCCTGGCACGGGCGTCTCCTAGTCGGTGATCACCGCAGCTGTGAGAGGGCGAACCGATGACGGACCTTCACTTCTCGGCCTGCAGAGCCTCGATGATGATAGGAGTTGACCGATTTAGCCCATATTGCGACGCCGAGCCTATACAGCTTGTATGACATATCCCGGCATCCAGGGCTGTTCCGGGTGTGTCGGCATGCCGGAACGCCGGATGTCGTGATGCGGGAGTGCGGGATGTCGTGGTGCCGGACTGCCGTGGTGCCGGATGCCGAGTGCGGTCAGTCGCCGGCCCGCGGCAGTGCCGGGAGCCGGGGCTCGCGCAGCCACGCCGTGAACAGGGCGTCCAGCGGGCGCGGGGTGTACTGCTGCGCGAGGGCGGTGAACTGCTCGGTGGTGACGGTGCGGTGGCGGTGCTGCGACGTCCAGGTGCGCAGCAGCGCGAAGAAGGCCGTGTCGCCCATCGTCGTCCGCAGCGCGTGCAGCGTGAGCGCGCCGCGCTTGTAGAGCCGGTCGTCGAACATTCGCCGTACGCCCGGGTCGGCGAGCCGCAGATCCTGCGGCAGTCCGGCGAGCCGTGTGTGCGCACGGGTGGCCAGGACGGTGGCGGGGGCGCCGCCCGCGGCCTCCGACCACAGCCACTCGGCGTAGCAGGCGAAGCCCTCGTTCAGCCATATGTGGCGCCAGTCGGCGAGGGTGAGGCTGTTGCCGAACCACTGGTGGGCCAGTTCATGGGCTACCAGGCGCTCGAAGCCGCGCCGTCCGTCGATGTGGTTGGCACCGAAGACCGACAGGGCCTGCGCCTCGACCGGAACCTCCAGCTCCTCGTCGACCACGACCACCGCGTAGTCGTCGAAGGGGTACGGGCCGAAGAGCTCCTGGAACAGCTCCATCATCTCCGGCTGGCGGCCGAAGTCATGGGCGAACGGGGCGAGCAGGGCGGCCGGGACGGCCGCGGGCTGCGCGATCGGGCCGCCGAGGTGCTCCACCAGCTCGTAGGGGCCGATCTGGACGCTGGCCAGATAGCTGGCCATCGGCGCCCGCTGCTCGTAGACCCAGGTCGTGGTGGAACCGCCGATGGTGCACGACTCCAGGGTGCCGTTGGCGAGCACCGTGCACACCGACGGCGCCGTCACCGCGATGCGGTAGACGGCCTTGTCCGACGGATGGTCGTTGCAGGGGAACCAGGAGGGCGCGCCGATCGGCTGGGCGGCCACCAGCGCGCCGTACTCCAGCGGCTCCCAGCCCAGGTCACCCCAGTAGCGGCTGCGGATCGGCCGCGGGGTGCCGACGTAGCGCACCTCGACGGCGAAGGGCGTTCCCGCGGGCAGTTCACGGGCGGGGCGCACCCGCAGCTTCCCGGCGCGGTGGGTGTAGCGGGCGGGCCGTTTGCCGTCCACCAGGACCCGGTCGATCCGGAACGCTCCGAGGTCGAGGCTGAACTCGGAGAGCGCGTGCTCGGTGACCGCGGAGATCCGGGCCCGGCCGGACAGCCGGTCGGCGCTCGGCCGGAAGTCCAGTTCCAGGTCGTAGCGCACCGTACGGTAGCCGCCGTTGCCGTGCTCGGGCAGGTACGAATCGGTGGAGACGGCCGCCCCGGGCCTGGCCGGGGCGGCCGCACGGCCGCCCCCCGGTGCCTTGTTCACTAACTGCGGGTCCCCTCTGCGTGCCGGTCGGTGTGCCAGGCGGCGATCGGGTTGCCGAGCCAGCGGGTGCCCTCGGGCACCGATTCGCCGCGCATGACGAGCGAGGCGGGACCGATGGTGGTGCGCGGCCCGACGGTCGCGCCGGGGAGCACGATGCCATGCGGACCCAGGGTTGATCCATCCCCCAGCGTCACCGTGTCCATGCGCATGATCCGGTCGTGGAACAGATGGGTCTGCACCACGCAGCCCCGGTTGACGGTGGCCCCGGCGCCGACCCGCACGAGGTCGGCCTCCGGCAGCCAGTACGTCTCGCACCAGGCGCCGCGGCCGATCCGCGCGCCCAGCGTCCGCAGCCACAGGTTCATCAGCGGGGTGCCGGGGACCGATCCCACCAGCCACGGCACGGCGAGCACCTCGACGAAGGTGTCCGCGAGCTCGTTGCGCCACACGAACGAGCTCCACAGCGGATGCTCGACCGTCCGGAACCTGCCGACCAGCAGCCACTTGGCCGCGGGTCTGCTGGCGGCACACCTCGACGGCGGCGCGCGCCACCATCAGGGCGCGGGGCGGGTCGTAGGTGCGGCTCTGGTCGCCGGCCTCGGCGGCCCGGGGCAGTTTCATCGGCGGCATGCCCAGCCAGGAGCTGCCCGCCTTGGCGCCCTTCGGCGTCGAGGACAGGACACCGACCAGGCCGTTCTTCGGTACCGAGCGGCCGGGCGCGGTCATCCCGGAGTTGCCCAGGAACGCCCGCTTGCCGACCCGGGCGGCGGCGATACGCATCCACCCGCCGCCCAGTTCGTAGGTGGCGACCATCGTGTCGTCGGCGAGGAAGGCGCCGTCGCCGACCGTGGTCATCGCGGGCAGCGCCAGGACGGTCGACGCCTCGACGCGCCGCCCGACCTTCATGCCGAGGGCGCGCAGCCATACCGGGGTGAAGAGGCTCGCGTACAGCGGGAAGAGCACGACGCGGGCGGTGTTCATCAGCCGCTCGGTGGCCCAGGCCCGCCAGGCGACGCCGCTGTGCACGGCGTGATACCCCTCGCGCAGTCCGGTGCCCAGCGCCCTGACCAGGACCAGGACGAGCAGCGCGTAAGTGGCCAGCGACACCACCGTGGCGAGCGGTACGGCGATCAGCGCGGCGGCGAGCGCGGCGCCGGGCGCGGACTCGCCGCGGACGAAGAACAGCAGCGTCAGCAGTCCGGGCAGCGCCGCCAGCGCGGGCAGCAGGCCCAGCGCGGTGGAGGTGAGGCCGTAGACCAGGGACCACCCACGGGTGCGCGGCGGGCGGCTGCCGGGCCAGCGGTGGGCGGCCTTGCCGGAGCGGGCCGCCGGAACGCCCGACCAGCGCTGGCCGGCCGGCACCGCCCCGGTCACACCGGAGCCCGGCGCGATCTCGGCGCGCTTGCCGACGCGGGCGCCGGGGAAAAGGGTGCTGCGCGCGCCGACCGTGGCCGCCGCGCCGATCCGGATCTTGCCGATGTGCAGCAGGTCCCCGTCGAGCCAGTGGCCCGACAGGTCCACCTCGGGTTCGACGGCGCAGCCCTTGCCGAGCCGCAGCATCCCGGTGACGGGCGGCAGCGAGTGCAGATCGGCGTCCGCGCCGATCCGCGCGCCGAGCGCACGGGCGTAGTGGGTGATCCAGGTGCCGGTCAGCCGGTTCGCGCCGACGCGCTCGGCGAGGCGTTCCGCGGTCCACAGCCGCAGGTGGACGCTGCCCCCGCGCGGCTC
>NZ_JAPVLS010000066.1:0-57195 GCF_027158125.1 Streptomyces sp. H39-C1 | reverse complement strand
AACAGACCCGCGATCCGAGCAAAGAAGTCCTCGAACCACGCCGCCCAGACCTCAACGTCCCGCTGCGTCTCCACGCCCTGACCAACGACTCACCCGATCAGCAGGCACGAACCGCCCCTGTAGTACCTGGGACAGCCGATCTACCCGACGTGGCTCTATTACGATGATCTGTATGAGACCTCGGAGCATTTGGTGGAGGGTGCGGTCACGGGAGCTCGGCCGTGGCGAGTTCCTCGCCCTCACTAGGGACATCCTCTGCGTGGGGTGCCTCCTGAGGCCTCGGGAGACACCCCACGCGAAAGTGAGAGAATGCCGGGAAGATCAAAATTTCCTCATCCGCGTATGATCGGAAGTAACTAAAATGCCACCACGGCCGGGTCTTAATTGGATCGATGCGCGGAGAGTTGCGGGAATAATTGAGCAGCTCGCCAACGATGGCTGGGTATCTACCATGCCCTTGATCCAACCGGTTGATGGAATGGTGCTCCGGTGTCAGATTTGGTACGCCAAAGCGCGCTACCTGGCAGGGCTCTACCGGATGAGAGCTATCGGCGTTTCGAGCAGATCTGAAAAATTCGTAGAGATTGAAAAATTCGTAGAAGCCTTGACCGCCAGAGCGGACGAGAAGGTGGGGTTCTTCTCGATTGGATTTTCTGGTTGGAATTATCAATTTGCGATTGAGGAAACCTCTTGGCGTGGTATTGCTGCATTCGCGGTTCGGCGTAACGATCGAGTCGTTAATGTCGTGGAGTCCGAACGAAAGATTTTCGTCAAGTCGTATGACGAACGTGCACGCTACGGCTCCTCCAGTAAAATTCGGGCTGCCCGCGAGTCCCATCTTGATATTCGAACAAACCGAAGTATCAGTGCTATTATTGAATTCCATAGTGCTATTGACGATGATGGTCCGCGGGTTATGATCGGTGGGGAATTCAGGCCGGGAGATGTCGAGGCATACATGGAGCTATGTGTCCCAGACCTCGGTAGCTCTGAGCCGGTACTGTGCGAAGGATTGGCGGGTGGAATTCTAGAGTTGGGCTACCCGATCGGGGATTCAAATGGCCTCCTTGGTGACGCTAAGAACATCCCGGCCCGACTTCCTAAGGGCACTGTGGAGATCAATAGCGTTGCGCATGCAGGGGGTATCCTTGGAAGGGAAATTTTGATTCGTGGCATCAACGCGCTTCTGTGTGTATTTTCCGCCACTTACTCTGGGTCCGACATTCAGAAAGAGCTCAGCGGGTTGTTGAGAAATTTTCTCACCGCCGAATAATCGAATATTCCCAATTCGGTTCGGCTGGGCCTGGTCGTCGCCATCTGGCGCGCGGGCTGTAATTGCACGAGGGAGGGGTTTGTGTGTTTGGAATGAGACATCTCGGGGATGACCTGCTCGAAATGACGGAACCAATCCAAGCGGTACGTGATCTGCAGTTGCGACTGCTTCCGTTCGATGGCGGAGAGCAGATCGAACCTGTGGCCATCTACATCGGGGAGCGAGGTTCAGGTATTGAAACATCGGAGAAATCCTTCCTCGCGGTCCCTGGAGGATCTCGATGGGTTCCCGATCCGCCGCTGGTTGGCGAAAGACCGGTGATTTTCCGCTAGCAATTCGCTGTATGAGTGCTTTTCAACTGTTCGTGGTTTTGATCCGAGGGGGTTCCGAAAATGCGTGGAGCACGTAAAGTCCTGATGACGGTTGTGCTGGCAGGTTTGATGGTGGCGGTTTCTGTGCCGGCGCAGGCGGATCCGGGGCGGCCTAACCAGCATGTGGAGGGGGACCTTCCTAACGGGAATTCCACGGTGGTTCAGTACTCGACATACCGCACCATTCCTTCTGCGTGGCGGAACGTCGACCTCTGGTACGCCAACAAGATTACTGGAGACCTGCGTCTTGGGCTGCGGAATGTCTGGGGGTACCAGATCACTACCAGTGTGCAGCTCGGTGGGATCAATGCCTCCTACAGGCTTGCAGCGAATATGGCCGCGGGCACGGAGTTCGCAATCAATGGCCGTGCTGTCAGCTACCTGTGGGCCAGCGACGATCAGCACTGGGCCGGGGAGCTCTACTGGTAGATCGCCTGGCCGTGGTGGGGTTCTTTATCGCAGCATGAGCAGGGGGCGGGAAGTCATCTTCCCGCCCCCTGGCAAGCAGGGGAATATAATGAGAAATGTTGTGCGGCAGTGTGCTGTACTTGCCGCTGTGGGCGTCATGGCGGCCGGTCTTGCGGGTTGTTCGGAGTCCAATGAATTCACTGGCTACGATAAGGCGGCTGCCGAGTACCGGGATGCCGCCGGTGATCTCACTCTTCCGCAGGGCGCGAAGCCCTTCCCGGGTCTTCCGGAGCCGAAACAGAAGACCAGTTACCAGAACGGCGTAGGACTGGTCACCGCGCAGTACTTCTGGCGGTGTTCATGGGAAAAGGAATGGCTGGACAGTCAAGGCTCGGACAAGACCAGAGCGGGCAAGGCCCTGGCTGAACTCAAGAAATCACCATCTATGGATTTCATGAGCAAGGATCATTTGGACGACACCGGACGGTCCATGTTCACCGAGTACATGGACAAGGCCGAGCTCGGCGACCCCAGCGGGTTCCAGCAGCACTACAGTGCCAACTGCATCATGCCGGGGCAGAGCCAATGACGTGTGGTCGTCCTGCAGGGAACAGGTTCGCGAAGTGAGCGGGACGGGATTCGTGCGCAAGAAGAGTGTGCTGGCGGCCGGCTGCGGCGTGCTCCTGGCCGCGGCCGCGGCCTATGCCGCGGCCGGGGCGGGTGCCGGACCGGCAGGGGAGTCCTCCGAAGGGAGCCTGGCCACAGGCAGTGGATCGAGCGGAACCGTCACGGTCACGAAAGGCGACATCCGCAATGTCTTGTCCCTCAACGCCGAACTGGTGGCGCGCCCGGCGTATACGGTCCTCGCGCCGGTCGGGGGAACCTTCCAGCCCCGCGTGCAGGTGGGAGCGACGGTCCGACCGGGCGAGGTCCTTGCCACGGTGCAGACCAAAGACGGGCAGGTGTCGGTCACCGCGACGGCGCGCGCCGAGGTGCTGTCCGTCGCGGCGGCCTCAGGCGAGCAGGTCCCCTTGGGTATCCCCTTGGTCTCGCTGCGCTCCCAGGGCTTCGCCCTGCGGGCGGCCGTGGCCCCCGCTGACCGTTACCGGCTGACGGCCATGGACGCCGGCTCTCGGGCCCGGGCCTCCATCGACAAGGGGCCAGGCCCCTTCGACTGCCCCGTCCTGGGAGGTCCCCAGCAGTCCGACGGCGGCGACCTGTCTGTCTTGTGCGCGCCTCCGGACAACATCCGTGTCTTCGCTGGCTTGCGCGGAATCCTCGCCATTGACCTGGAAAAGCGTGGCCAGGTCCTGACCTTGCCCCTCACCGCCGTGGCGGGAAGCGCGGACTCCGGCCAGGTGAACCTCGTCGACAGCGCGGGAAACACCACCGTCCACAGCGTCACCCTCGGGATCACCGACGGCATCCAGATCGAGATCCGGTCCGGCTTGACCGAAGGCCAATCCGTCGCCGCGCGGCCCCCCGCCCTCGACACCCCGGCAGCCGACTGATGCCCGACGTCCCCTTCCTCGAGTTGCGTGACGCGGTCCGGTCCTTTCGCACAACTACCGGTCAAGAACTACCGGTTCTCCGCGGCGTTTCCCTCACTGTGCATTCCGGCACCAGCCACGCGGTGCTGGGCCGGTCGGGATCCGGCAAAAGCACTCTGATGGCGCTGCTGGGACTGCTCGACCAGCTGGACGCGGGCACTTATCGGGTCAACGGCCAGGACGTCCACAGCCTGCGGGACCGCGACCTGTCCGCTTTCCGCGGCGAGTTCTTCGGCTTCGTCTACCAACGGTTCTTCCTGATGCCCCATCTCACGGCACTGCAGAATGTCGAACTCGCGCTCGTCCACGCGAGCCGCGCGGGGCGCCGGCAACGCAGACAATCCGCACTGGAAGCCCTGGACCGCCTCGGCCTGGCCGACCGCGCCCACCATCGCCCCGCACAACTGTCCGGCGGCGAGCAACAGCGCACCGCGATCGCCCGAGCCCTGGCCCTCGTTCCCCGCGTCGTACTCGCCGACGAACCCACCGGCGCCCTCGATGAAAAGACGGCAGAAGACACCGTGTCCTGGCTCCTGTCCCTGTGCCGCGAACAGGACATCGCCCTGGTCGTGGTCACCCACGATCCGCAGGTCGCCGCCAGGATGGACGCAACCCACCACCTCGTCGAAGGACAGTGGGCCCCGTGAGACCGTCACACATACCCCGCGGCATCATCATCCAGACCGCCGCCCAAGGCTTGCGCAGCCGAGCCGGCCGCACCCTACTGTCCTGCCTCAGCCTCGTCCTCGGCGTCCTGGCCATCCTCATCGTCGACGTGGCCTCGACCACCGCGGAACGCGTCATCCTGCGCCCCGCCGAGCTACAACACGGACTCGAAGGCACCTGGGCACTGAAGGCCGACGGTAGCGCACAATCCCTGCAAGCCGCCGACCACCTCGTCCATCACGGGCAGGGAACCGCAGCGCTGCTGGCCACCGAGAACGGAGCCGCCCTGACCAACCCCGACGGCGCCCAGGTGTCCGTCACCGCCTTCAGCGGCCCGCTGCTGCAGATCCGCCCCTTCCGCATCGAAAGCGGGAGATGGCCCACCGACCACGACCAGCTCATTCCCACCATCGCGCTGAACAAGGCGGCCGCGCGGTTCGGCGCCCTGACACTGCGCCCCACCTCCGGCTCCGTCCCCCTGCCCGTCGCCGTCGTCGCCCTCATCGACGACGGCGACGACACCCCACACGCATGGCTTCCCCTGACCCAACTCCGCGCCCGGGCCGGAGCTAACCCCTCCACGATCCTCCAAGTGCTCGCCCGAAATCCCCGCGGAACCGACGACGCCGCACACCGCCTCACCGCCGCAGCCACAACCTACGGACTGCGTACCGACGGTGGTGCGGTCCGCGTCGACACCATCGAAACCCTCACCAACACCCTCCACAGCACCCGGACGATCTTCCTGATCATCGGGGGAGTCACTCTGCTCGTCGGCGTCATTGGCGTCTTGAACATCGGACTCGCCACGCTCAAAGAGCGAGCCGAGGAACTCGCGCTACGCCGCTCCCTGGGCGCAACGCGCCGCGACGTGGCACTCCTGGTCCTGACGGAATCCGTCCTGGTCGGCGTACTCGGTGCTGCCGTGGCCACATGCCTGTCCTGGGCAGCATTCACGATGGCGCTGCCTTTGGTCGTGGGCGGCCTCGACACCGGGCCATTCCCGCTCAGAGCCTGCCTGGTAGGCCTTGCTGTCGGAGCGCTGGCCGGTCTAGCCGGAGGTGCCGTGCCAGCGCTGCGCGCGGCGCGGCTACCCATCGCCCTCGTGATGCGTGCCTGATGATGCTCGGCACCCGGGGTGGACCGCTGGAGGGGACTGTCTTGATTAGGACAGTCCCGCCCTTGCGGCGGCGGGTGAACAGCGGCGCCTGCTGCTGAACGGCACATGGATCCCCACCTGGCGCCGCGCCTCGCTGGCCAGCGAGGCGAATCCCGATCCGCGCTACAGCGGGAAGCGGCACTCGTAATACGTAGGTCTCGGGTTCGAATCCCGAAGGCGGCTCCATGGTGAAACCCAGGCCGGGCCTCTGACGCGCAAATAGATCGGTTCCAAGGTCATCGATGTCCTGGTGTCTTAGATTTGCCCGCCCCACGGCGGGCGGCGAAGCCACCCTGGGTCGCTGACCTGGGGTTTTACTTTTCGATGATCTTGGGATGCGTGCAAGGTTGCTGTGGAGCCTTAGGGAGTCCGAGGGCGCCGGCCGGCACTCCGGCCGGTTGTAGGTGCCGTCCCTGACGCCGGCGGTCTCGTCCTTGCTCCAAACCTGCCCTTGCTGCACTCGTTGCTTCCGCCGCGAACTGGAGCGGGTGGATGGCTGTGGTTTCGGGGGTCAGCCTTGGGCATACTGGGCGCATGGAGACACGGGTGCGGTATGCGGAGATCCGGCCGTACACGGTTCCGGAAACCCTGGATGAGCTGGCCGGTCCGACGGACGGGGTCGTGGTTTTGCCGACGGTGTTGGACTGGACTCCGAAGAGGTCCTACGACCTGTCGGACGATGTTGACCTTCGAATGCTCTATGAGACGGTCATCCGGGAAGCTATGCATGTGGAGGAGCTTCGGGGGTTCCTGGACCCGGTGCTTCTGTCGGCTGTGTGGCAGAGGTTGTGGCTTCCGCCGCGGGTGCGGTTGATGTGGGAAGGGCGTTTCCCGGAGCTGGCCCGTAGGGCTGCGTAGTATTCGCTGGCATGGATCCGTTTCATGCCCGACTCGCCCGTATCGGTCTTGGAGCCGCCGCGAGATACGGCTTTGTCCTGGCCGGCGGGTACGCGGTTCAGGTGCACGGGTTCCTGGAACGCCTGTCGGATGACGTCGACCTCTTCACGGATATCGCCGACCCCGTCGCCTTTTCAGAGGCCATCGATGCGGTAGCCGCCGCGTACCGGGCGGCAGACCTGACCGTTGAGGTGGAGAAAACCGGTGAGGTGTTCGCTCGGCTCGCGGTTGCCGACGAACAGGGGCACATGGCGAAGGTGGAGCTCGGGTGCGACTGGCGGGCTCGGCCGCCTGCCGTGTTGGAGATCGGGCCCGTACTGCACCCCGACGACGCGGTGGCCAACAAGGTGACCACGCTGTTCGGACGGGCCGCGCCGCGAGATTACCTTGACGTGAATGCCGCGCTCGCCTCCGAGCGGTACTCGGGTGAACAACTGCTTCAGTTGGCGTCGGAGCACGATGCCGGGTTCGAACCGCGCTACTTCGCCCAGGCGCTGCAAGCGGTCGACCGTTGGCCGGACCGAGAGTACGAGGCCTACGGCGTCGATAGCGGTCAGGTGGAGGACATGCGTCGACGCCTGCGTGCCTGGGCTGCCGAGATCCTCGATGAGTGGGTCGACGAGCGATGACCCAGCCGGGCGTGGTGACCCGGAGAGCCTACTGGCGGCTCTTTCGGCGGCTATCGGCGCTTCGGCACCCGAGCAGGAGTACTGGCCGCTCTTGTGTAGGGATGCGACAAGGCCGCCGGGCGGACTGAATGCCCCGCAAGGAAGGGTCTCCGGTGGACGGGCGGTGGACGGACGCCTTTGGACGGTGCGTCACGGCGTAGCACGGAACAACCAGCCGCACGTGCTCTGATCAGGCAAAACGTCACCCGGCAGCACGACCTGGCACTACGCAACACGATCGCTCATGGTCTTGTAAAGCGAAGGTCGTCGGTTCGAATCCGACAGGGGGCTCCCCGCACCACCCGCCCGAGCCGCACCAGCGGCCCGAGCGAGCACCACATCGTGACCACCACAGACGGCCCCGGACACCGCGTCCGGGGCCGTCTGCGTGAGCGCTGCGTGAGCGGCCGGCCCGGCCGGAGGCGGCGTCGATGGCGGCGGCCGCGACGAATCTGCGGAACGCGACGCACAAGCTGCCCAGGCGCTGAGCGCCTACCGCCACGCGTCCGGAACCAACGGCCCATACCACTTCAAGGCCACCGTCACCTGGAAGATCGGCTGGACGGGCACCGGCAACCCCAAGCCGGTCGATCTCCCCGACGGGACCTTCGGTACCACCACGGACCTGACCGTCCGCGAGATCCAGGCCGTCGTCCGCTGACCTAAGTCGGCGACCGCTTGGCAGGGTCAGGCGCGGGGGATGGGGTTGAACCCCCGGTGTTGAACGCCCTCGTGGCCCTTCTCGCGTTCACCCGGGCCGCCCGTGAGCCGGTCAGCGGGTGAGGAGGGTGGCCAGTTGGGTGGCGAAGGCCGGGGCGTGGGGGAGGTAGCCGGCGTGGTTGCCTGGGAAGTCGGTGATGGGGATGCCGAGGCGGGTGGCCAGGACGGTGTTGGGGCGGTAGGGAAGGAAGCCGCGGGAGTCGCGGCCGCCGGCCAGGGCCAGTTGGGGGGTCACGGTGGCCAGGGCGGTCAGGTCCGGGAGGTGGTTCGTGACCGGCAGGAGCTCGTGGGCCAGGAGGTGGTCGGTGTTGGCGGCCATCCGGGTGACGAGGTCCCGGATCTGTGGGGGGAGCTCCGTGTGGGGCAGGGGACCTTCGGTGTCCAGGCCCATGCGGGCGCCGAAGACCTCCATCGCGGGTCCGACGCCGTCGCGGAGGTAGATGGCGTGGACGTTCCTGAGGAAGGCGATGTGCTCGTCGGCGTCGGGGAGCACGCCGAACAACGGGGGTTCGTGGGGGACGGCGATGCGGACGCGGTCCGGGTGCCGGGTGAGCAGGTCGAGAGCGACGATGGCGCCCGAGCTGCTGCCGAACACGTGGGCGGGCTCGTCGGTGAGGGCGGCGAGGAGGAGGCGGGCGTCCTCGCTGTCGGTCGCGACGCTCATGTCCTGCGGCGGGCCCTCCACCGGGCTGCGGGAGTTGCCGCGCCGGTCGTAGGTGACGACGGTGTAGCGGTCGGCCAGGGCGCCGGCGACGCCCTCGAAGACACCGGCGTCGCCGGAGCCGCCGTGGATCATGAGCAGGACGGGACCGGAGCCGCGGATCTCGTAGTGGAGGGTGGCTCCGGGCACTTTGAGCGTGTCGGTCCTGGGCGCGTTCGTCGACGGCGCGTTCATCGGTCCTCCTGGGGCGTTCCGGGGTCCTGGCCGGCGCTGCCCGGATCCGTCAGGTCTTGGTGGCCCTAGCGGATCCGGGCAACGACTCCACTGTGGACCGCGTCACCGACAGGGCGCTGATACGCGGCCGACGCGGGCGTCCTGGACGGCGAAGGTCCTGTCCAGGCCGGTGAGGTGGAGGAGTTTGCGGAGGTGCGGGCGGACGCCGGTGAGGTGCAGCCGGCCGTGCCGTGCGCTGATGAGGTTGTGGGCGTGGACGAGCACGGAGAGCCCACGGCAGTCCATGAACGTGACGCCGGTGACGTCGATGACGAGGTCGGGAGGGTGGCCCTCGTGCTCCCGGCGGGCGAGTCCGTCCAGCCGTCGGCTGATGTACGGCGTGGCCATGAGGTCGATCTCGCCGTGGAGTTCGACGACCGGCACGGTGCCGCGGGTGCTGACACGGACGGTGAAGGCGGGGCTCGGGTGGTCTGGTGGGACGAGGGGCACGGGGGCTTCCTTCCGGAGAGGTTCCACGGGAGGCGTACGGGCTCGGCCGGACCGGCCCTACGCGGCGTGCAGCGCCAGGGTCGGCGAAAGGCGGGCCGCGCGGACCGCCGGATAGAGGCCGGCGACGGTGCCGATGATCAGCGTGGCGCCGAAGCCGCCGCTGACGGCCCACGGCGGTACCACCCACGGGAGGCCGCCGGTGGTGGCGTAGACGAAGGTGGCGAGGGAGCCGAGGGCGATGCCCGCCAGGCCGCCGAGTCCGGAGAGCATGAGGGACTCGGTGACGAACTGGATGCGGATCTGGCCCCTGGTCGCGCCCAGGGAGCGGCGCAGCCCGATCTCGTAGCGGCGTTCCAGCACCGAGATGATCATGGTGTTGGCGACGCCGACGCCGCCGACCAGCAGGGCGACCCCGCCGAGACCGAGCAGCAGATTGGTGAACGCGCCGTCCGTGGCGGCCTTCGCCTGCAGTGCCGCCGAAGGATCCGTGACCTTCACGACCTGCGGGTTCTGCGGGTTGGCCGTGCGCGGGACCAGGTCGCGTACGGCGGCGACCGCGGCATCGGTGGAGCGTTCGTAGACGGACGTGGGATGGCCGTCGAAGCCCAGCAGCCGTTCCGCCGCGTCCCACCCGACGAGGGCGGAGCGCTCGATCTCGGGGGCGAGCGGCAGCGGGTCGAGGATGCCGGTGACGGTGAAGTACCGGCCGCCGATGAACACCTGCTGCCCGGGGGCGGTGATGCCGAGGCGGTCGGCGGCGACGCTGCCGAGCACGACGGACGGGTACCTGCCGGTGGCCTTGTTGAGCCAGTTGCCGCTGCGCACCGAGCCGCGCAGGGTCTTCAGCAGCTCCTCGGTGGTCGCCTTGACGGCGATGCCGCCGGTGTCGCCCTCGGGGATCTTCTCGGAACGGCGTACCGACTGCTTGATGTCGCCGGTGGCGCCCACCTGCTCGACGCCCGGGATCCGGCCGACCATGCCCGGGGCCTCCTTCGGCAGCCGGGCGTCCTGGCCGGTGAACAGCGCGTCGCCCGGGGTCACCACGAGCATGTTGGTGCCCAACCGGTCCAGTTCCCGCATGAGTTGGGCCTTGCTGGAGGACGAGATGCCGACCACCGCGATCATCGTCGCGATGCCGAGCGCGATGCCCAGGGCGGACAGGACGACGCGCATGGGGCGGCCGCGCAGCCCGGCGGATCCGACGTGGAACACATCGCGGGCGCTGAGCCGGGCGGGGGAGAGTGCGGTGCGCCTCATACGGCGACCGCTCCGGCGTCGGTCCCGGCGTCGGTCCCGGTGCCGGTCCCGGTGCCGGGTGCGGTGCCGGGCACAGTGCCGGGTGCGGAGTCAGCTGCCGCGTCCGTCCTGGCATCAGCACCCGTCCCGCCACTCGTGCGGGCCTGTCTGGTGTCCGCCACCACCCGGCCGTCGCGGATCCGCACCTGGCGGGGCAGCCGGTCGGCGATCTCGCTGTCGTGGGTGATCACGGCGATGGTCGCGCCTTCCTTGTTGAGATCGTGCAGCAGCTCCATGACCGCCTCGCCCGAGGCGGAGTCCAGGGCGCCGGTGGGCTCGTCGGCGAGCAGCAGGTCGGGTTCGCCGACGACGGCGCGCGCGATGGCGACGCGCTGCTTCTGCCCGCCGGACAGCTGGTGCGGCTTGTGGTCCATCCGGTCCGCGAGGCCGACGCGCTCCAGCGCGGCGGCGGCCCGGCGGCGGCGTTCGGCGCGCGGCAGCCCCGAGTAGAGGAGCCCCTCGGCCACGTTGTCCTGGGCGCTGATGCCGGGCACGAGATGGAACGCCTGGAAGACGAATCCGACGTGCTGGGCGCGCAGCGCGGAGAGCCTGCGGTCGGACAGCGCGGCGACGTCGTGGCCCGCGATGGCGACCGAGCCGGAGGACGGCCGGTCCAGGGTGCCGACGATGTGCAGCAGGGTGGACTTGCCGGAGCCGGACGGGCCGACGATGGCGAGCAGTTCGCCGTCGTCGATCGTCAGGTCCACGCCACGCAGCGCCGTGACGCCGCCCGGGTACTGCTTCCCGACGCCCACGAGTTCGACGACGGTGTTCGGGGCGGTACCGGTGGAACTCACAGCGACGGCACCCCGACCTTCATGCCCTCGCGCAGCCCGCCGCCGCTGATCTCGACCCGCCCCTGCCCGAACATGCCGAGCTCGACCGCGACGTCGCGCGCCTTGCCGTTCTCCACGACCTGGACGCCGAAGCCGCCGCTGGGCAGCGCCAGCAGGGCGTTGACGGGTACGGACAGCACGCCCTGGTGGGTCTGGCCGGTCAGGTTCACCGTCACCGGGGACTTGTCGAGGCCGCCGACCTTGGACGGGTCGTCGAAGGTGACCGTGACGGAGATCCTGGGTGTCTTGTCCTGCGGGTCCTCGCCCTCCTCGACGGTTTTGCCGATGGAGGAGACCTTGCCCTGCGCGGTCCCGCCGCCCGGCAGATCGACGGTGACTTTGGTGCCGGTCCGCGCCAGCTGACCGTCGGCGACCTCCAGCTTGAACTCGACGATCCGCTCGGAACTGGTCGTGGTCAGCACCGGCTTGCCGGGACCGGCCTGGTCGCCGACGGTGGAGTCCGCCGACTTGATCCGTACCGGGCCGGCGGAGAAGGCGATCTGGTCGGGGCCGGTCGTGCCGGTCCTCGGCAGGTCGTGGTCCTTCTGCCAGCGCTTCACGGCATCGGCGGTGCCGGCGGTGAACGTGCCGTCGGCGGCCAGGCCGGAGCCGAAGCCGAGGGCGCGCAGATTCTCCTTCAACTGCCGGACGTCGTCGCCCTTGTCGCCGGTCTTCAGCGTCCGGTACATGGGGGTCGTGCCGTACATCAGCCGTACGGGCTTGCCGTCGACCTCGTACAGCCTGCCGTCGCGCGCGACGGAGGAGCCGGCGCCGGCGACCCAGGTGATGGTGCCCATGGCGCCCGCGTTGATCTTGCGCTCCTTGGAGTACCCGAGCGTGCCCTGCTTCTGGGTGCTGTCGCTGAGATCGCCGCGCTCGATCGGGGCGGTCGCCGGCGGGAGGCCGGAATTCTGCTGGGTCACCCCCTTGTCGGGGGCGGCCAGCGCGGTGACGGCCACGCCGCCCCCGGCGACGACCACGACCACCGCCACGGCGGCCAGAACGATTCTCTTGCGCTTCATCGACGTATTCCCGTCCGTCCCCTGCGTGCTCGGCCGCGTGCTCTGCGTTTCGTGCCTTGCCTGCGTTCGGCGTGTTCCGTGCGTTCCGTGCGTGCTCTTGCGCATGCCGTCGGTCACGCCGGTCGTCAGTCGACGGAGCAGAGCTTGTTGGCCTTGTCGAACTTCTCCTTCTCCGCGCCCTGCGGCATCGGCATGGCCTTCTGCATCCCGCCACTGCCGCCAAAGTTCGGATCGGGCATGTCGACGCCGTTCCTACGCATGCACTGCGCGAACTTGAGAGCCTTGTCCTTGTCCGCCTGGGATATTTCTCCCGACGGATTCGCGCTGAACTGCTTGCAGGCGTCCATCGCCTTCTTCATCGACGCCTCACTGCCGTTCCTGCCGATCGTCATGCCCCGCGGGTCCTCGCCCGGCTTGGGTTCCTGCACGTCCATGCCGTTGTCCCGCAGGCACTTGCGGAACTTGAGCGCCTTGTCGGCGGCGGTGTCGGCCGAGCTCTTCCCGGGCGATCCCTTCGCGTCGGAGTCCGTATCGGAGCCCGAACAGGCGGAGGCGAAGAGGGCGAGAGCGGCCAGTGCCGCGGCGCCGGCGGAAACGCGGTTGCGATTTCTCATGGGATTCTCACTTTGCGGCTGTTCCGGATAGTGACGGGAGGAGATTGACAGCCGCAGAGCTCTCGTTTCTCTAAGCGAGGTCCTTTACAACGCCGAAAGGTCCCCATCGGGTAAACAGGGGCACATGCGTGTTTTGCTGGTGGAGGACGAGGAATTCCTGGCCGAAATGGTGGCCGACGGGCTGCGCCGTGACGCCATCGCGGTGGACGTGGCGTCGGACGGCGCCGAAGGGCTGCGCAAGCTCCGGTTCGGCGCCTACGACGTGCTCGTCCTGGACCGCGATCTGCCCGGGGTCCACGGCGACGAGGTCTGCCGCCGGGTCGTGGAGCAGCGGCTGCTCACCCGGGTGCTGATGCTCACCGCCGCCGGCACCGTCCGCGACCGGGTGGCGGGGCTCGGCCTGGGCGCCGACGACTACCTCACCAAGCCGTTCGCCTACGACGAGTTGCTCGCCCGGGTCCTGGCACTGGGCCGCCGGGTGCACCCCGCGCTGCCCCCGGTGATCGAACGCGCCGGCCTCGTCATGGACGGCGCGCGCCGCCAGGCGAGCCGCGACGGCCGGTATCTGAGCCTGTCCCGGAAGGAGTTCGCGGTGTTGGAGGTACTGATGCGCGCGGACGGCGCGGTCGTCAGCGGCGAGGACCTGATCGAGCAGGTGTGGGAGGAGGACACCAGCTACCGCACGAACGCGGTCCGGGTGACGCTCAGCAAGCTGCGCACCAAGCTCGGCGAGCCGCAGGTGGTGGAGACGGTGCCGGGCGTCGGCTACCGGATCGCCGACGTTCCGGGGGACCGGTCGCCGTACGCAGCCGCCGGGGACCAGGCCCTGAACTCAACCGCCGGGGAGCGGACCCCGAACTCCGCCTCCGGGGACCAGGCCCCGAACTCCGCCTCCCGGGACCGGTCATGAGCCGGTTCCGTCTGCGGCTCTGGCGGCTGAGCAGTGAACGGGCCCGGCTGACGAGTCTGTACGGCGGGCTGCTGGTGCTGGCCGGCGGCGTGCTGATAGCCCTCGTGTACTCGCTGGTGCGCAGCGGTCTCTACTCCACCATCAGCCTTGCCGTCACCACCGCCGTCCCCATCGGCGGCGGCCCCCGCTCCCCTTACGCCCTGCCGACCCGGCAGTTCGCCGAGGCCCAGCCGGCGCTTCCCCTGCAGGGGCAGACGTTCGACGCCGCCAAGGCGCACGCGGCGACGAAGATGATCACGACGGCGGCGGAGAGCGCGGCCCTCAGCAAACTGCTGACGGTCTCGCTCATCTCGCTCGCCGTCTTCGCCGTGCTGTCCGTGGCGCTGGCCTGGTGGATGGCGGGACGGGTGCTGCGTCCGGTGGGCGTCATCACGTCCACCGCCCGCCGGCTGTCCGGTGAGAACCTGCACGAGCGCATCAAGCTGAAGGCGCCGCCCGGCGAGCTGAAGCAGCTCGCCGACACGTTCGACACCATGCTCGACCGGATAGAGCAGCTGGTCTCCGCCCAGCAGCGGTTCGTCGCCAACGCCGCCCATGAGCTGCGGACGCCGCTGGCCGTGCAGCGTGCCGCGGCCGAGATCGGGCTGGCGGACCCGGACCTGGATCCGGAACGGCTCGCGCGCCTGCGCGGCAAGCTCATCGACGTCGCCGATGACAGCGAGAAGCTGATCGACGGACTGCTGCTGCTCTCGGCCAGCGACCAGGGGCTGGAGCGCGTCGGGCCGATCGCGCTCGACGCGACCGCGGCGAGCGTTGCGACGGCGCTCGCGGACCAGGCGGGCGAGCACGGGGTCACCGTCGGGACCGAACTGCGGCCGCTGACCGTGCAGGGCGAGGCCGTGCTGCTCGGGCATCTGGTGCACAACCTGGTGAGCAACGCGATCCGCTACAACCACCCGGGCGGGCAGGTGCGGGTCAGGGTCGGCGCGGACGGCCTGGAGGTCGTCAACACCGGCCCTGAGGTGCCGGCCGCCGAGGTGCCGGAGCTCTTCGAGCCCTTCCGGCGGATGCAGGCCCGCCGCCACGGGCCGGGGGAGGGGGCGGGACTCGGGCTCTCCATCGTCGCCTCGATCGCCCGCGCGCACGGGGCCGTGGCCACCGCCGCAGCGAATCCGGGCGGCGGCCTGACGGTCCGCGTGGCCGGCTTCCAGCCGGCCGGCTCCAGGAAGCCGGTTTCTCAGCGGTCCTAGAGGTCCTGGCCCTGGAGGCCCTGGAGGCCCTAGCGGTCCTAGCGGTTCTGGCCCTAGCGGTCCTGGCCTTAGAGGTCGAACTCCTTGGGGTCGATGCCCACCGCGAAGCACGCCTCGCGGACGACACCCTGCTCGGTCTTGTCGAAGTCACCGTCGGCGCCGCCGATGACGATGCCGATCTGGATGACGGCGCGGGCCTCGGTCGGCTTCTTCTGGACCTTGCCGATCTCCTGCAGGATCCCGACCTTGCCGAAGTCGAAGTCGGCGGTCAGCTTGCCGAGGTAGGCGTCGAACCGGCGCTGCAGGTCATCGGCCGGGAAGTTCTGCAATACGTCGTTGCCCGCGATCAGCGACGCCACGCGCTGGCGCTCGGACGGGTCGATCTGACCGTCGGCGGCGGCGACCAGTGCGCACATCGCCATGCTCGCGTCGCGGAACGCCCCGCTCTTGAGGTCGTTCTTCTTCGCGGTGAGCTGGGTCTGCATGGTCTGCGCGGACTCCTTGAAGCGATTCCACAGGGCCATGGTGGTGTTCTCCTCGACGCATTGGCTTTCGATCTCGCCCAGGGAACTCCCCGGAGGCCCCATGGAGTTCCCTGGCGCCCCCGGGCCGGGCACCGCCCGGGGGCGCGCGGGACGGCACGCGACCGGCGGCCAAGGATGCGGCGGCTACGGGACCAGCACGACCTTGCCCATCGTGGCGCGGGTCTCCAGCGCCCGGTGCGCGGCGGCGGCCTCCGCCAGCGGGAAGCGCTGCACCGCAGGTACGAGACGGCCGGCGGCGGCCTCCGCGAGGGCCGCCTCCTCCAGGGCGCGCAGGCCCTCGGGGCCGCCGATCGCCTTCATCATCGGCGGGCCGATCACGGTCTGCGAGGTGATCCCACGAGTGGCCAGTTCCTCCTCGCCGAGCTCCAGCGGTCCGCCGGCGGACCAGCCGTAGACGAGGTGCCGGCCGCCCTTGCCGAGCAGATCGACGGCGGCGCGGCCGAGCGGGCCGCTGACGGCGTCGAAGACGACGGTCGCGGACCGGCCGCCGAGGGCGGTGCGCACCTGGTGGGTCCAGCCGGGGGTGTTGTAGTCGACGGCCACGTCCGCGCCCAGGCCGCGGATCCGTTCGACCTTGGCCGGGCCGCCCGCCGCTCCGACGACGGTCGCGCCGAGGTTCTTGGCGTGCTGGACGAGCAGGGTGCCGATGCCGCCGGCCGCGGCGGTGACGATCACCACGTCCTGGTCGGTCAGGTCCGCGAACCGCAGGATGCCGAGGGTGGTGCGGCCGGTGCCGATCATGGCGATGCCCTCGGCGAAGTCCAGGTTCTCCGGCAGCTCGTGCAGTTTGCCGGTGTCGGTGACCGCGGTCTCGGCGTAGCCGCCGGGGACCATGCCGAGGTGGGCGGCGACGCGCCGGCCGAGCCAGCGCGCGTCGGTGCCCTCGCCGAGCGCGTCGACGGTGCCGGCGACCTCGCGGCCGGGGATCGTCGGCAGCTCGGGCAGCGGGTACGGGCTCTTCGGGTCGCCCTGGCGGAAGACGGTGTCGATCACGTGGACCCCGGCCGCGCCGACGGCGATCCGCACCTGCCCGGGACCCGGAACCGGGGTCTCGGTCTGCTCGTACGTCAGGTTCTCGGCGGGGCCGAAGGCGTGCAGACGGGCGGCGCGCATGGCGTTTCTCCGGATCTTCGGGCGGTGGGGGGGGGGGGGGGGGCCCCCCCCACCGCTCATCCTTCGACGTGAACCTAGGTTCACGTCAAGGCCGGAGGTCCGGAGGAAGCCGGGAGGTCCGAAGGCGTCCGGGAGACCCGGGGCCTGCGCTACCGCGTTACGACGACCGGGCCAGGAGCTTCTGCTTGGCCTGGGCGTACTCCTCCTCGGTGAGGTCGCCGCGGCTCTTCAGCTCGGACAGCTTGTGGAGCTGGTCCACGCTGTCGTCCTGCGTGCCCGCCGCTTCGCGCACGTACTGCTTGAAGGCCGTCTGCTGAGCCTCCACCTGCTTGACGTCGCGCTGGCTCATGCCCTTGCCGCGCACGATGACATAGGCCAGCACGCCGACGAAGGGCAGCAGGATGACCAGGATCATCCAGCCCGCCTTGGCCCAGCCGCCGAGCTCGCGGTCGCGGAACAGGTCGCCGATGATCCGGAACAGCAGGAAGAACCAGAGCACCCAGAAGAACAGCAGAAGCATCGTCCAGAAGAGGTCGAGCATCGGGTAGTTTTCCATGACTCAAGGAGAAGCTCTGGTCAGAACCGGCGCATCCGGGGTTGACCCGAATGGGTCACACGCGCGGGAAGCGGGCCCGCAGGTCCCAGATCGCCGGGTTGTCGCCGAGGCCGTCGTGCATGTCGGTCAGGTCCGCGATCAGGTCGTGCAGGAAGTCGCGTGCCTCGCGGCGGAACGTCGTGTGGTGCAGGGAGAGCGGCGGCTCGTCCTCGGCCCAGTCGGCGACGACGTCCACGTAGCCGAAGCGCCGCGCGAAGCGGAGCCGGTCCGTGGACTCGGTGAAGTCGAACTCGGCGTACTGCGAGCGCGAGGCGCGGCTGCCGCGCGGGTCCTGGTCCAGCCGCTCGACGATGTCGCACATCGCCCACGCGAAGTCGAGCACCGGGACCCATCCCCAGGCTGTGGACAGTTCGCGCTCGCCCTTCGCGAGGTACACATCGCCGCAGAACAGGTCGTGACGCAGGGAGTGGACGGTCGCGGTGCGGTAGTCCGTCTGCGGGGGGTCGGGAAAGCGGCGGGAGAGGGCGTAGCCGAGGTCGATCACACTGTCGATCGTCGCACGCGGTACGACTGCGGAATGACGCGGCGGAACGACGCGTGGGCGCGACCCGGTCCGCGTCGGTGCAACAGCCGCCGGCCGGTCCGGGTCGGCGCAGCAGCCGCCGGCCGGCCGCGTGGTCAGCGCAGCAGCCGCTGCTCCTTGGCCACGGACACCGCTCCGGCCCGGGTGTCGACGCCGAGCTTGTCGTAGATCCGGCCCAGGTGCGTCTTGACGGTCGCCTCGCTGATGAACAGGGCGCGGGCGATGTCGCGGTTGCCGAGGCCCTGCGCGAGCTGGGCGAGGATGTCCAGCTCGCGTTCGGTGAGGTTCGGGCGCGGGGCGCGCATCCGGGCCAAGACGCGGCTGGCGACCGGCGGCGAGAGGGTGGTGCGGCCCTGGGCCGCCGCGTGGATCGCGGCGAACAGCTCCTCGGGCCGCTCCGCCTTGAGCAGATAGCCGGTCGCGCCGGCCTCGATGGCGCGGGTGATGTCGGCGTCGGTGTCGTACGTGGTCAGCACCAGGACGTGCGCGGCCGCGTCGGGCGCCTCGACGGCCGAGGTGATCCGCCGGGTGGCCTCGACGCCGTCGATCCCGTTCCCCAGCTGGAGATCCATCAGGACGACCTGCGGACGCAGCCGGGCGGCCATGACGACCGCCTCCTCGCCCGTCCCGGCCTCGCCGATCACGTCTATGTCGCCCGCGCTGGCGAGCAGCGCGAGGAGCCCGGCGCGTACGACGGCGTGGTCGTCGCAGACCAGCAGCCGCACGGGGGCGGGCGTGGGCGTGGGTTCCGGTACGGCGGCGGAGGCGGTCACTGGTGCTCCAGGGGGATCGTGGCGGTGACGACGGTGCCTTCGCCCGCACCGCTCTCGACGGTCAGGGTGCCGCCGAACTGGCGGAGCCGGGCGCGCATCGCCGGCAGGCCGTGGCCGCGGGCCGCCCCTTCGGCGGCGGCGCCGGAGCCGGGGGCCGCGCGGTCGGCCGGGTCGAAGCCGCGGCCGTCGTCCGCGATGTCCAGGACGGCCTGGTCGCCGAGGTACGACAGGGTGATCACGGCGGCCGAGGCGCCGGCGTGCTCGCGCACATTGGCCAGCGCGCCCTGCGCGATCCGCATCAGCGCGGCCTGCGCGGCGGCCGGCAGCCCGCCCGATGCCGTGCCGCTCGGGATGGTTCCGATCGGCGTTCCGCCAGGGCTTCCGTCCAGGTGGAAGCGGACCGGCAGGCCGCTCTCCGCCGACTCGCGTTCGGCCAGCGCCCGCAACGCGTCGTGCAGGGTGCCGCCGTCGGCGAGGTCGGCGGGCGCGAGGTCGTGCACGAAGGCGCGCGCCTCGGCGAGGTTGCGCGCGACGATCGAGGTCGCGGTGGTGACGTGCGTCCTGGCGGTGCCGGGGTCGCTGTCCCAGGTGCGGGCCGCGGCCTGCAGCAGCATCTGCTGGCTGGACAGGCCCTGCGCCAGGCTGTCGTGGATCTCCATGGCCAGCCGCTGCCGCTCGGCCAGCGCGCCCGCGCGCCGCTCGGTCGCCGCGAGCTCGCGCTGGGTCCTGACGAGGTCGTCGATGAGTGCGTGCTGACGGGCGGCCTGCCGCTGCATGTGCAGGAAGACGGCGGTGGCGAGGCCCGCGACGGCGGGCGGCAGCAGGAGGAGGTTGGGGTCGAAGCCGTCGGCCAGCCGGAGCTGGGAGATGACGACCAGGACGGTGAGGGCCGCCACGAGGATGATCGCGGCACGTGCCGGCAGGGTCCGCAGCCCGCTGTAGAAGAGCGGGATCGCGCACCAGGCGAAGCTCGGCGCGAGCAGCACGATCACCACCCAGGCGACGACGACGGCCGCCAGCCACAGACGGTGGGCCGAGGGCCCAGCCCTTCCGGCGGCCGGACCGAGCGCGTACAGGACGGCGAGCGCGACGCTCAGGCCGATCACCCACGGCACCCTGGCGGCGCCCGGATGGTGCACCACGAAGCGGGTCAGCGAGGCACCCAGCAGCAGGACGAACGCGGTGTGCATGACGAGGGTGAGCCAGCCCGCATCGGGGTCGGCGGTCTCCGCCGCCGGTCGCGGGGTGGTGCTCACGTGGATCTCCTCGTCGTCGGCCGCTCCTGCCCCCGTATCCCTTTATCGCCCGGCCCCGCCGGCCCCGCATCATCCGATCGGTTGACGGCCCCGTCATCCATCATGCCCGCGGGGAGGGGCCGGCTCGCCGACCCTGATCGGCCCGGTCCGGGCCGAGGATCGAAGGGCAGGCCCGGTGCGGGCCGCACCGATTCTCTGAGGAGTGACCGTGAAGATTTCCGCTCGTGTTCTGGCCGGGTCCCTCGCTGCAGCCGCTCTCGGCGCCGGCGTCTTCGGCAGTGTGTCGGCGTCCGCCGCCCCGGCGCCCGCCGCGAAGACCGCCGACATCCGGCCGTCGCAGACCGTCCGGACGGCGCATCTGACGATCGACGCCGCCGCCAAGGGCGCCCAGGCCGCGCTCGACGCCGCCGAGAAGGCCGGCCAGCACGTCACCGTCGCGGTCGTCGACCGCAACGGGAACACCGTCGTCACCCTGCGCGGCGACGGCGCGGGCCCGCAGTCCTACGAGTCCGCCGAGCGCAAGGCGTACACCGCGGTCTCCTGGAACGCCCCCACCTCGGAGCTGGCCGAGCGGCTGGCCCAGGCCCCGAACCTCAAGGACATCCCCGGCACCCTCTTCCTGGCCGGCGCCGCCCCCGTCACCGACGGCGGTGCGCCCATCGCGGCCATCGGTGTCGCCGGCGCCCCCAGCGGTGACCTGGACGAGCAGTTCGCGCGCGTCGGTGTGGCGGCTCTCGGGAAGTGACCGCTCTCGGGAAGTGACCGCCGCACGAACGCCGACGGCCTCCGGATCAGGGTGCGATCCGGAGGCCGTCGGGAGGTGGAGCCGGTGTCAGAGGTTGACGCCGAAGTCCGTGGCGATACCCACGAGGCCGGAGGCGTAGCCCTGGCCCACCGCGCGGAACTTCCACTCCGCGCCGTTGCGGTACAGCTCGCCGAAGACCATCGCGGTCTCGGTGGCCGAGTCCTCGCTCAGGTCGTAGCGGGCGATCTCCGCCTCGCCGGCCTGGTTGACGATGCGGATGTAGGCGTTGCGGACCTGGCCGAAGTTCTGGCTCCGGGTCTCGGCGTCGTAGATCGAGACCGGGAAGACGATCTTGTCGATGTCGGCCGGGAGCGCCGCCAGGTTGACCTTGATCTGCTCGTCGTCGCCCTCGCCCTCACCGGTCTTGTTGTCGCCGGTGTGCACGATGGACTGGTCGGGCGTCGCCTTGTTGTTGAAGAAGACGAAGTGGCCGTCCGAGTAGACCTTGCCGGTGGTGTTCACAGCGATGGCGCTCGCGTCGAGGTCGAAGTCGGTACCGGTGGTGGTACGGACGTCCCAGCCGAGACCGACCGTGACCGCCGTCAGGCCAGGCGCCTCTTTGGTCAGCGAGACGTTGCCGCCCTTGGACAGGCTTACAGCCATTGGGAGTCCCCTCCATGGAGATGGGTTGTTGCCGACGAAGCTACCGTCACCCGTCACAACGCCGTCAGAGGACTGTCTGGTTCCCTTCGAAGGATTCACGATTGGCCACAGCGGCCGAAACCACCGTGGAAAACCCTGTGACGGGAGCCGTCGGAACACGGGATCATAGGACGCATGTCCGGTCCCCTTGTCATTCGCGGCTCCGTCTCCGTCCCGGAGGCCGAGCTCCTGTGGCGTTTCTCCAGGTCGTCGGGGCCGGGCGGGCAGCATGTGAACACCAGTGACAGCCAGGTCGAGCTGCGCTTCGACCTCGCCGGTACGGAATCCCTGCCGCCGGTCTGGAAGGACCGGGCGCTGGAGCGCCTCGCGGGCAAGCTCGTCTCCGGCGTTCTGACGGTCAAGGCCTCCGAGCACCGCTCGCAGTGGCGCAACCGGGAGACGGCGCTCGCCCGGCTGGCGTCGGTGCTGGCGACGGCCACCGCCCCGCCGCCGAAGCCGCGCCGTCCGACGAAGATCCCGCGCGGGATCAACGAGCGCCGGCTGCGGCACAAGAAGCAGCGCGGCGAGACCAAGCGCGGCCGCGATCAGCGTTCCTGGGACTGACGCCGGGCTTTCGCAACACACCCTAGCCGAGCTGCCGGTAGCGGCCCTTGAAGTAGACGAGCGGTGAGCCGTCGGCGCTCGGCGTCTGCGCGGCGAGCACCCGTCCGATGACGAGGGTGTGGTCCCCGGCCGTGACCCGCTGTTCCGTCTCGCACTCCAGCACCGAGAGCGCCCCGCCGAGTATCGGCGCCCCGGATCGGGCGCCGCGGTAGTAGGCGACGTCCTCGAAGAGCAGCCGGTCGCTGATCCGCCCGCGCATCGCGAAGCGCCCCGCGATGTGCCGCTGGCTCTCGCTGAGCACGGACGCCGCCCACAGCGGCTGCCGCTCCAGCAGATCGTCCATTCGCGAGTCCGCCCGAACGCTCACCAGTACCATCGGCGGTTCGAGCGAGACGGACAGGAACGCGGTGGCCGTCATGCCGACGTCCTCGCCCCTGGGCCCGTCCTCCGGGTCATGAGCGGTGACGAGAACGACGCCGGCCGCGAGGCGGGCCATCGCGGCGCGGAAGTCGTCGGGGTGGGCCATGATCCCAGGATGGGGGACAGCGGTTGTCTGCAGCACACCAAGGACGGTACGTCCCCGTTCTGGCCCCGCGCATCGGGCTTCAGGACCAGGACCGGTCCGGGCCCGGCTTAGGCCGGTACTAGCCGGGTCCTAGGCCCAAAGCCATACGCTCCGTGGTCAAGCCCGGACAAACTCCTGTGACTTGAGTCACAAGGGGCAGGAATTGTTGACCCTGTGTACCGGCCGAACTGCTCGCTGTGATTCAGTTGCCGTGGCAATCGGACGACAAGAAATCCCAGGAGTTGCTGTCGAGGGCTCGGAGAGAGGCATGGACACCGAGTCGGAGCCGTATGTCCGTCTCGCGACCCTGCGTCAGCTGCACCAGGTCGTAGCAGACCTCAATACGGCACGAAGTCTCGCCGACACCCTGCAGGCCGTGGCCGACGGGGTGGTCAACGGGCTGGGCTATGAACTCTGCGCCGTGAACCTGGTGCGCCCGGACGGCGACCTGGTCGTCGCCGCCTTCGCCGGAAGTGCCGCCGCCGAGTCACTGCTCGCCGGCCGCGTCGGATCCCGCGCCTCGTGGGAGCGCCGGCTGAACATGGGTGAGCGTTGGGGGATGCTGCGGTTCATACCGCACACCGAGGGCTGGGTCCTGGTCGACGACGACGTCCCGCAGTGGCACACCGACGGCCCGCCGCCCCGCTTCCCGGACGAGTGGCACCCCAACGACCGGCTCTACGCCCCGATGTACGCCTCCGCGAACATCGGCGGGGAGCTGATCGGCGTCATCTCCGTCGACAAGCCCACCAACGGCCGGCACCCGGGACCGTGGGGGTGCGAGGCGCTCCAGATGTACGCCTTCCAGGCCGCCATCGCCATCAGCAACGCCCGGCTGCGGGCCAACATGCAGCGGGCGCTGGTCCGGCTGGAGCGCGACCAGCAGGCGCTGCGCGCCAGCGAGGAGAGCTTCCGGCAGGCGTTCGAGTACGCGCCCAGCGGTATGGCCATCGCCGAGATGGGTGGTGACCAGCACGGCAAGCTGCTGCGTGCCAACGACGCGCTGTGCCGGCTGCTGGGCCGGCCCGCCTCCGTGATGCGCCGTTACTCGTTCTCCGACCTCGTCCACCCCGAGGACGTCGGCCTGCTGCTGCGGACCTCCGCCGAGGGCGGCCGGGCCGAGCTGCGTCTGGCCCGCCGCGACGGCACCTATGTGTGGGTCTCGCTGCGCAACTCCGTCGTCGCGGACACGGCGGACGGCCCGCGCTTCCTGCTGACCCACGTCGAGGACATCGAGGAGCGCAAGGGTCGCGAGATGCAGCTCGCCCACCGCGCCAGCCACGACTCGCTGACCGGGCTGCCGAACAGCGCTGAGCTGCGCGCCCGGCTCTCCAGCCGGCTCTGTCAACGGCCGGACGACGCGGTGTCCGACGCCGCACCCGACGAGTTCGCGTTCAGCTACGGCTTCGGCCCCGACGAGATGGCCAGCCCCATGGGGGCGGTCAGCGGCTACGACCTGCACACCCACACCATCGCGCCGGACGAGAGCGTGGACTCGGGCAGCAAGGGGCTGGCCGTGCTCTTCTGCGACCTGGACGGCTTCAAGTCGATCAACGACCGGTTCGGTCACCACACGGGCGACGCCGTTCTGATCGAGGTCGCCCGCCGGCTGGCGAGCGTGGTCCGTGACGGCGACACTGTGGCCCGGCTCGGCGGCGACGAGTTCGTGGTCCTCGCCGACGGTCTGGGCCCGGCCGACGCGCAGGACCTCTCGGTGCGGCTGCGCAACGCGATCATCCCGCCCATCCGGGTCGACGGCCGGGCGGTACGCGTCGGTGCCAGCTTCGGCATCGGCTGGGCCGGCTGCGGTATGACCGCCGACGAGATCCTGCACTCCGCGGACCAGCGCATGTACATCGAGAAGCGCTCCCGCTCGCGCAACCACCGCCGCGCGGGCTGACCGCCGGGGACGCGCGGGCTGACCGCCGGGTCGGGGCGAGGCCGGTCCGCAGGTCCGCAGGGGTGGGATCGGACGGCCCCCCTGTGATCGGGTCGTGACCCCCTGAGTCCACTGAGGGGCGATATCGGGGCGGAACGGGACCAATGCGGGACCACAACGGGACCAATGCCGGGTTCAAGGGGGTTCCCTCCACCTTGCGGAGTACCCGAGATCGATCTGGCGGTTGACCCCGGACCGCCATTCCCCTGCATACGCTGGGTAATGTGCAGCGCCTCTACTCCTTCCTCCGCAGACACCCGACATGGGTCGACAGCTTCTGGGCTCTCGTCCTGCTCGGGTTCAGCGCGCTGTGGGTGATGGAGAACAGCCAGGCATCGCAGTTCTCCCGGCTGGCCGCGATCCCGATCGCGTTCGGGCTGAGCGCCGTCGTCGCGCTGCGCCGCCGGTCGCCGGAGAACACGCTGCTGCTGGTCATCGCCCTCGGGATCGCCCAGCTCCTGCTGGACGTCCGGGTCAATCCCGGCGACTTCGCGATGCTGGTCGCCGTCTACACCGCCGCTGCCAACGGCGCCCGCTGGTCCTCGCGGCTCGCCCTCGTCGGCGGTCTGAGCGCCTCGCCGATCTCGACCCTGCGCTGGCCGGAGGACAACCCGTACTCCAGCACCTGGGTCGGCATCGCCCAGGTGATCTTCGTGTCCGTCCCCTTCGCGCTCGCCTGGGTCATCGGCGACAGCCTCCGCACCCGCCGCGCCTACTACCTCCAGCTGGAGGAGCGCGCCGCCCGGCTCCAGCGGGAGCGCGAGGCGCAGTCCAAGGCCGCGGTCGCCGCCGAGCGGGCCCGTATCGCCCGTGAGTTGCACGACGTGGTGGCGCACAACGTGTCGGTGATGGTGGTGCAGGCGGACGGCGCCGCCTATGTGCTGGACGCGTCGCCCGAGCAGGCCAAGCAGGCGCTGTCGACGATCTCCAGCACCGGCCGCCAGGCGCTCGCCGAGATGCGCCGGCTGCTCGGTCTGCTGCGGGCGGGCGACGACAGCGGCGGCGAGTACGTGCCGCAGCCCGGTGTCGACCAGCTCGCCGAGCTCGTCGAGCAGGTGCGCGGCGCCGGCCTACCGGTCCGCTTCGAGGTGACCGGCGAGGCCCGTCCGCTCTCCAGCGGCGTGGAGCTGACCGCGTACCGCATCGTCCAGGAGGCACTGACCAACACCCGCAAGCACGGCGGCATCGACGCGACCGCCACCGTCCAGCTCGTCTTCGCGGACGCCGAACTGGACCTGCTCATCGAGGACGACGGGCGGGGCTCCCAGCACGAGCTGTACGAGGACGGCGGTCAGGACGGCCTCGGGCAGGGCCTGATCGGGATGCGCGAGCGCATCGCCATGATCGGCGGCACGCTGGAGGCCGGGCCACGGCCCGGCGGCGGCTTCCGGATCAGCGCCGTGCTGCCCCTCAAGACGGGACGCTGACGCCCCCGGCGCCCCCCGCCGTCCCGCCCCGCCGGGTCATCCCCGCCGACCCCCAGAAGCCGATTTCCAGCAGAAGAGGACCAGAACACGATGGCGATCCGCGTAATGCTCGTCGACGACCAGGTGCTGTTGCGCACCGGTTTCCGCATGGTGCTGCAGGCCCAGCCCGACATGGAGGTCGTCGCGGAGGCGGGCGACGGCGCGGAGGCGATCGAGGTGCTGCGCTCCACCACGGTGGACGTGGTGCTGATGGACGTCCGCATGCCGCGCCTCGACGGCGTCGAGGCGACCCGCCAGATCTGCGGCGGCCCGGACCGCAAGCCGGACGACGGCGGCCCGCGGGTGCTCATCCTCACCACCTTCGACCTGGACGAGTACGCCTTCTCGGCGCTCAAGGCGGGCGCCAGCGGCTTCATGCTCAAGGACGTCCCGCCGGACGAGCTGCTGGGCGCGATCCGTTCCGTGCACAGCGGGGACGCGGTCGTCGCCCCGAGCACCACCCGCCGCCTGCTGGACCGCTTCACGCCGATGCTGCCCAGCTCCGGCGCCCCGGACAACACGGCGGTGAACCGGCTGACCGAGCGCGAGCGCGAGGTGCTGTTGCTCGTCGCCCAGGGGCTGTCGAACGGTGAGATCGCGCGGAAGCTGGTGCTGTCCGAGGCGACGGTGAAGACCCACGTCGGCCGGATCCTCACCAAGCTCGACCTGCGCGACCGCGTCCAGGCGGTGGTACTGGCCTACGAGACGGGCCTGGTACGCGCCGGCACCGGCGGCCACTAGGCTCCGGCTCCAGGCTTCAGAGTTCGCTTTTCATCGAACAGTTGGCGAGGGGTGGCTGTCATGCGTGCAATCGAAT
The DNA here is from genome assembly GCF_027158125.1 of Streptomyces sp. H39-C1. Taxonomy (NCBI): domain Bacteria; kingdom Bacillati; phylum Actinomycetota; class Actinomycetes; order Kitasatosporales; family Streptomycetaceae; genus Streptomyces; species Streptomyces sp. H39-C1. The sequence goes on along the minus strand of NZ_JAPVLS010000066.1, from coordinate 30,547 downwards.
TCGGAGAGTTCGGCGGACCCGAGGTCCTGCGGGTGACCGAGGTTCCGGTGCCGGAGCCAGGACCCGGTGAGGTGACCGTCGACGTGGCCTACGTCGGGGTGAACTTCGCCGACACCAAGGCCCGTGCCGACGGGTACCGGGTGCCGGCGCTGCCGTTCCGTCCCGGTCTCGAGGTGTCCGGCCGGATCCGTGCCGTCGGCGCCGGCGTCGAAGGTCTGGCCGTCGGGCAGCAGGTCGCCGCCCTGACGCCGCACAGCGGCTACGCGGAGGTCGTCACGGCCCCCGCCGTCACCGTCTTCGCGCTGCCCGGTGGCGTGTCCCTGCGGGTCGGTGCCTCCCTGCCGACCGTTCTGCCGACCGTTCAGGGCCTGGTGCACGAGGTCGGCCGGCTGCGCGCCGGAGAGACCGTACTGGTCCAGGGCGCGGCCGGCGGGGTCGGCACGGTCGCCGGGCAGGTGGCCCGGCTCGGTGGGGCGGGTGCCGTCTACGGGGTCGTGTCGCGGCCGGAGAAGGTCGCGGAAGCGCTCAAGTACGGCTACGACGAGGTGTTCGTCGGCGACGACTTCGCCGCGGAGGTCCGGCGGGCCACCGGCGGCCGTGGCGTCGATCTCGCGCTCGACCCGGTCGGCGGCGACACACTCCGCCGCAGCCTGGACTCCCTCGCGCTGTTCGGCCGGCTCGTCTCCTTCGGCAACGCCGGCGGCGGCGCCCCCTGGCAGCTCGGCCAGCCCGAGCTGTACCCGCGCGGCCTGTCGGTGGCCGGTTTCTCGATCCTCACCATCGCCGAGAACGAGCCGGAGCGGCTGCGCGCGATCGCCGACAGGTCGTTCCAGCTCGTCGCCGGCGGCAAGGTCGAGCTGCCGGTCACCGCCGAATTCCCGCTGGAGGAGGCCGCCGAGGCACACCGCCTCATGGACACCCGCACCACCACCGGCAAGCTGCTGCTGCGGGTCGCGGGCGAGTGACGCGGGAGGTGCGGCGCGTTCGCTCCCGGGCCCGGGTCAGTCCTGCTGCAGGCGCTCCACGAACGCCCGCACCGCCTCCGCGACATCGTCGACCGTCCACTCCAGCGCCGACGCGGCAACCGTCACCTCGGTCACCGCCATCCCCGGCACCTCGCTGTCGAACCACTTGCCGAACACGACGGACTTCGTCTCCAGGGCCTGTCGCAGCCCGGCCGCGTCCAGGACCGAGGCCGGGTACGGCAGCCACACCTGGAACTGGTGGGTGAAGGGCACCGGGGGGTTGATCCGGAAGAACGGCACCGCGCCCTCGAGGCCGTCCCGGAGCCCCTCCACGACGTTCTTGGCGTGCGCCACGTACGAGGGCAGGCGCGGCAGTTCGGTGTCCAGCCCTGCCAGCGCGGCGAGCACCGTCGGGAACTGCTGGAAGGGCAGCCCGCCGTACCGGTGGCGCCAGGCCTTCGCCTCCGCGATCAGGTCGGCCGGGCCGGCGAGCACCGCGCCCGCGATGCCGTCGAGCGACTTGTAGAACGACACATAGACGCTGTCCGCGAGGTCCGCGATCTCCGCCAGGGAGTGCCCGAAGTGCGGCGGGCACTCCCACAGCCGGGCGCCGTCGAAGTGCACCACGGCGTCCCGGTCGCGGGCGGCGGCCACCGTCGCGGTCAGCTCCTCCCAGGTGGGCAGCTGGAAGCCGGCGTCGCGCAGCGGCAGCTCCAGCATCAGCGTGCCGAACGGTTCGTCGAGGTTCCGGATCTCCTCCGCGGTCGGCATCCGGGGCGCGGTCGTCGGATGGACGGTGCGCAGCCCGCTCACCACCGAGAGGGCGTCGCGCTCATGCACCTCGGGATGGGCCAGCGGGTGCAGGGCGACCGCCGGGTTGCCCGTCCGGCCCGCCCAGCAGCGCAGGGCCACCTGCTGCGCCATCGTGCCGGTCGGGAAGAACGCCGCGGCCGCCATGCCCAGCAGCTCCGCCACCCGCTGCTCCAGCGTGGCGACGACGCCGTCGCCGTACATGTCCAGCGGAAGGTCCAGGTCGTACGCGGCCGCGCTCTCGGCCACCAGACGCTCCAGCCGTTCGCGCATCAGCGGCCGCTTGCCGCCGGACAGCACCCGGTCGCACGCCCGTACAGCCGCCAGTCGCGCTGCCTTCTCGTCGTCGATCGCATTGCCCATGGCACCGATCCTGCCCCACGGGCCCCCCTTCTGCCGAGGGGGATTTCCCGGCTGCCCGGTGTCCGTCCGGTGGACCCCCGGGGAGGCCGGGAAGCATTCGCGTAGCATTGACGAGAACGTCCGGTACCGCTCAGGACTGGAACGGAAGGCCAGCGCAGCGTGAACGCATCGCATACCCCGGGCCCCATGCCCTCCGAAGCGGAGGCGCGCCCCGCCCGTCTCACCGTCGGCGTCGTCGGCGCGGGCCGGGTCGGACCGGCGCTCGCCGCCGCCCTCAAGCTCGCGGGTCACCGGCCGGTGGCCGCGTCAGGGGTCTCCGACCTCTCACGGCGCCGCGCGGCGACCCTGCTGCCCGACGTGCCGCTGGTCGAGCCCAAAGAGGTGCTCGCCCGCGCGGACCTCGTCCTGCTGACGGTCCCCGACGACGCGCTGCCCGGCCTGGTGGCCGGCCTCGCCGAGACCGGCGCCGTACGCCCCGGCCAGCTGATCGTGCACACCTCGGGCCGGTACGGCACGGGCGTCCTCGAACCGGCGCTGCGGGCCGGCGCCCTACCGCTCGCGCTGCACCCCGCGATGACCTTCACCGGGACCGCGGTGGACGTGCAGCGGCTGGCCGGCTGCTCCTTCGGCGTCACCGCCCCCGAGCAGCTGCGGATGGCCGCCGAGGCCCTCGTCATCGAGATGGGCGGCGAGCCCGAGTGGATCGACGAGGCGGCCCGCCCGCTCTACCACGCGGGTCTCGCGATCGGTGCGAACCACCTGGTCACCCTGGTCGCCCAGTCCATGGAGCTGCTGCGCGCGGCGGGCGTCGAGGAGCCGGGCCGGATGCTCGGCCCGCTGCTCGGCGCCGCACTCGACAACGCCCTGCGCGCCGGCGACGGCGCCCTCACCGGCCCGGTCGCGCGCGGCGACGCGGGCACGGTCACCGCCCACCTGGCGGAGCTGCGCAAGCACTCCCCGCAGGCCGTCGCCTCCTATCTGGCGATGGCGCGGGCCACCGCGGACCGCGCGATCGCCAACGGAATGCTCAAGCCGGAATTCGCCGAGGCACTGCTCGAAGTCCTCGCGGACGGGGGACCCCGATGACCACGCACCTGCTGGAGACGGCCGCGGAACTGCGGGCGGCCGCCCGGGACGGCCGCCCGCGCGCCGTGGTGATGACGATGGGCGCGCTGCACGAGGGGCACGCGACGCTCGTCCGTACCGCGCGGGAGCACGTGGGGGCGGACGGCGAGGTCGTCGTCACCGTCTTCGTCAATCCGCTGCAGTTCGGCCCCGGCGAGGACCTGGACCGCTATCCGCGCACCCTGGACGCCGATGTGAAGATCGCGGCCGAGGCCGGCGCGGACATCGTCTTCGCGCCCGCGGCCGACGAGGTCTACCCGGGCGGCGCACCGCAGGTGCGGATCACGGCCGGTCCGATGGGGGAGCGCTACGAGGGCGCCTCCCGTCCCGGCCACTTCGACGGCATGCTCACCGTCGTCGCGAAGCTGCTCCACCTCACCGCCCCGGCCGTCGCGTTCTTCGGGCAGAAGGACGCCCAGCAGCTCGCGCTCATCCGCCGGATGGCGACGGACCTCAACTTCCCGGCGGAGATCGTCGGCGTCCCCACGGTCCGCGAGAGCGACGGGCTGGCGCTGTCCAGCCGCAACCGCTACCTCTCGGACGCCGACCGCCCGGCGGCCCTCGCCCTGTCGCGCGCGCTGTTCGCCGGCCGGGACGCGGTCCAGGCGGGCCCCGACGCCGTACGAGCGGCGGCGCGCACCGTACTGGAGCAGACGGGGGACGGCGGCCCGGCCGTCGACTACCTGGCCCTCGTCGACCCCTCGGACTTCACCGAGGCGCCGCCCGGCCACACCGGACCGGCGATCCTCGCCGTCGCCGCGAAGGTCGGCACGACCCGTCTGATCGACAACATCCCCCTGGAATTCGGAGCCGCCCGATGAACGGAACCGGCATACGGTTGCACGCCCCCGCCCCCGGCTGGGCGATCGCCGCCGACGTGATCGTCGTCGGGTCCGGCGTCGCCGGCCTGACGACCGCGCTGCGCTGCGCCGCCGCCGGGGCGAAGGTCGTCGTCGTGACGAAGGCGCAGATGGACAACGGCTCCACGCGCTGGGCCCAGGGCGGCATCGCGGCCGCGCTCGGTGAGGGCGACACCCCGGAACAGCACCTGGACGACACCCTGGTCGCGGGCGCCGGGCTGTGCGACGAGCCCGCCGTGCGGGCGCTGGTCACCGAGGGCCCGGACGCGGTGCGCCGGCTCATCTCCACCGGCGCGCAGTTCGACACGTCCGACGAGACCGGCGAGATCCTGCTGACCCGCGAGGGCGGCCACCACCGCCGCCGGATCGCGCACGCGGGCGGCGACGCGACGGGCGCGGAGATCTCCCGCGCCCTCGTGGAGGCGGTCCGCGACGCCGGGATCGAGACCGTGGAGAACGCGCTCGTCCTGGACCTGCTCACCGACGAGGCGGGCCGCACCGCCGGTGTCACGCTGCACGTCATGGGCGAGGGCCAGCGCGACGGCGTCGGCGCGGTGCACGCCAAGGCCGTGGTGCTCGCGACCGGCGGCATGGGCCAGGTGTTCTCCGCGACGACCAACCCGGCCGTCTCGACCGGCGACGGCGTGGCGCTCGCGCTGCGGGCCGGCGCCGAGGTCAGCGACCTGGAGTTCGTGCAGTTCCACCCGACCGTGCTGTGGCTGGGCCCGGACGCCGAGGGCCAGCAGCCGCTGGTGTCCGAGGCGGTCCGTGGTGAGGGCGCGTACCTGGTCGACGCCGAGGGCATCCGGTTCATGACCGGCCAGCACGAGCTGGCCGAGCTGGCGCCGCGCGACATCGTCGCCAAGGGCATCACGCGGCGGATGCAGGAGACCGGCGCCGAGCACATGTTCCTGGACGCCCGGCACTTCGGCGCGAAGATGTGGGCCGAGCGCTTCCCGACCATCCTCGCCGCCTGCCGTTCGCACGGCATCGACCCCGTCACCGAGCCGATCCCGGTCGCTCCTGCGGCTCACTACGCGAGCGGCGGCGTCCGGACGGACCTGCTGGGCCGGACGACCGTGCCGGGCCTGTACGCGTGCGGTGAGGTCGCCTGCACGGGTGTGCACGGCGCCAACCGGCTCGCCTCCAACTCGCTGCTGGAGGGCCTGGTCTTCTCCGAGCGCATCGCGGCCGACATCATCGCCGACCCGACCGTGCCGGGCGCCCCCGTAGTCCCCGCACCGGCCCGCACCCCGCTGCTCGCCTCCGAGGCCCGCTACGAGATCCAGCGGATCATGACGGCGGGCGCGGGCGTGCTGCGCAGCGCCGCCAGTCTGGCGGGCGCGGCCACCGCGCTGGAGCGGCTCCACACCGCCTCGGTCGAGGATCTGGAGCGCGACGGCAAGACCGCGGAGCCGTGCGTCGAGACGTGGGAGGCGTCCAACCTGAGCCTGGTGGCCCGGGTCCTGGTCGCGGCCGCCCGCCGCCGGGAGGAGACTCGTGGCTGCCACTGGCGCGAGGACCGGCCGGACCGGGACGATGCCCAGTGGCGCCGGCACCTCGTCGTCCGCCTGACGCCGAACGGGACGCTGGCCGTCCACACCACCGACACGGCGGACTTCCCGCCGGTGCGCAATGCAGAGGCACCGCTCGACAGCCTGCCGGTGACCGCAGAAACCCCGCGGGGGACGACCCGCGCAGCCCTCAAGGAGCCCTCGTGAGTACCCCGGACCGTCCTCAGCCCGTCCTTCTTCCGCTGCCGCAGTTCGGCCTGCCCGTCGGCCTGCCCGACGAGGGCTCGGGCGGCTGCGGTGACGCGTGCGGCTGCGGCGGCGAGGAGGAGCTGTACGAGCACGACCCGCTGCAGTGCGGTCTGGACGCCGATCTGGCGCAGCTGCTGGTCGACGCGGGCCTGGACCCCGTCCAGGTCGAGGACATCGCGCACATCGCGATCGAGGAGGACCTCGACCAGGGCGTCGACGTCACCACCGTCGCGACCGTCCCCGAGGACGCCTTCGCCACCGGTGACTTCACCGCCCGCGAGGCCGGCACCGTCGCGGGACTGCGGATCGCCGAGGCGGTCCTGTCGGTCGTCTGCACCGACGAGTTCGAGGTCGAGCGGCACGTCGAGGACGGCGACCGCGTCGAGCCCGGCCAGGTGGTGCTGACGGTCCGCACCCGCACCCGTGACCTGCTGACGGGCGAGCGCAGCGCGCTCAACCTGCTGTGCCGGCTGTCCGGTATCGCGACCGCGACCCGCGCCTGGTCGGACGTGCTGGAGGGCACCAAGGCGGAGGTCCGCGACACCCGCAAGACGACGCCGGGGCTGCGCGCCCTGGAGAAGTACGCGGTGCGCTGCGGCGGCGGCGTCAACCACCGGATGTCGCTGTCGGACGCGGCGCTGGTCAAGGACAACCACGTGATCGCGGCCGGCGGCGTCGCGCAGGCGTTCAAGCTGGTCCGCGACGAGTTCCCCGACCTGGCCATCGAGGTCGAGGTCGACACCATGGACCAGGTGCGCGAGGTCCTCGCGGCGGGCGCCGACCTGATCCTGCTCGACAACTTCACCCCCGAGCAGACCGCCGAGGCCGTCACGCACGTCGCCGGCCGCGCCGTCCTGGAGTCCTCGGGCCGGCTCTCCCTCGACACCGCCCGCGCCTACGCGGAGACCGGCGTCGACTACCTGGCGGTGGGCGCGCTGACGCACTCCTCGCCGATCCTGGACATCGGCCTCGACCTTCGCCCGGGAGTCTGAGACCCGCATGCTCCTCACCATCGACGTCGGCAACACGCACACCGTCCTGGGCCTCTTCGACGCGGAGGAGATCGTCGAGCACTGGCGGATCTCCACCGACTCGCGCCGTACCGCCGACGAGTGGGCGGTCCTGCTGCAGGGCCTGATGGGCATGCACCCGCTGCTGGGCATGGAGCTGGGTGACGGCATCGACGGCATCGCGATCTGCTCGACGGTGCCGGCGGTCCTGCACGAGCTGCGGGAGGTCACCCGGCGTTACTACGGGGACGTCCCGTCGGTCCTCGTCGAGCCGGGCATCAAGACGGGTGTGCCGATCCTGGTGGACCACCCGAAGGAGGTCGGCTCCGACCGGATCGTCAACTCCCTCGCGGCCATGCACCTGTACAACGGCCCGTGCATCGTCGTGGACTTCGGTACGGCGACGACCTTCGACGCGGTCTCCGTGCGCGGTGAGTACATGGGGGGCGCCATCGCCCCGGGCATCGAGATCTCGGTGGACGCCCTCGGGGTGCGCGGCGCGCAGCTGCGCAAGATCGAGCTGGCGCGCCCGCGCAGCGTCATCGGCAAGAACACCATCGAGGCGATGCAGTCCGGCATCCTGTACGGCTTCGCCGGCCAGGTCGACGGTGTCGCGGAGCGGATGGCCCGGGAACTCGCCGACGACCCGGACGACGTCACGGTGATCGCCACCGGCGGTCTCGCGCCGCTCGTCCTCGGCGAGGCGTCGATCATCGATGTGCACGAGCCGTGGCTGACGCTGATCGGGCTGCGCCTGGTCTACGAGCGGAACGTCTCGACGAGTTAGTCCCCCGGTTGGTCGGTGTCCCCAGATCCAGCCATGTCGTTACGGGAATTTTGTCCGTTTAGCACTTAAAGTCGTCTCATGCCCACGCCACACGGGTCCCGGGGCGGCATGGCGTTCAGCGCGGACGAACTGCGTGTGTTCCGGCGCGCCCTCGCAGCGGCCCTCCGACCCGCCACCACGACATCCGTCCCCGACGACCTCCAGGAGTACCTCCGGCTCGCCGAGGCCCTGGACGAAGCGGTCAGCGAGGGCGGGCGGCTCCGGACGTTCCTCCTCGCCGAGCTGGCCCGCTACCGCGAGGCCCTCCCGGGCAGCGCCGCCGGTTATCTCGCACGGCTGCGGGACGCCCTTGACACCGGCTACCTGCCGGGCCCCGACGACCTCGCGGCGCTGCGGCGGCTGCGCAGTCACCCCTGTGGCACGGTCGAGCACCGCCGCCGCACCGTGTTGCTGCGGCGCTGCGAGGACCTGGCCGAAAACGATCTACGAGCCCGCCTGGAGGCCCATATGCCCACGTCGCGCCGACGCTCCACGATCGCCGACCGCGGACGGCTGCTCTCGCTGCCCGGCGGCCGCACGGAATCGCCCGTGCCGGCTCTCCTGTTCGGCTCCGCGGCCGACCGGCCGGACACGTCGGGCAAGCCCGGGGAGAAGCCCGCACGGCCCTCCCAGGTGCCCGCTCCGGCCCCGGCGCCGTCCAGGGGCCCCGCGGCCCCCGACCCGGGCCGCCGGGTCCCCACGCCGGCCGAGGTGTTCCCGCCGGGACACCACCGCGCCACGCCCCCGGACGAGGAAGCCCGCTCGGCCTGACTACGCTGGACGGCATGGACTACGTATCCGCGCTCGTGCCGCCGTTCGTGATGGCGGTCTTCTTCATCGGCCTCGTCGTGACGATCATCAAGAACCAGGGCGGGGCCAACAAGGCCAAGGAGGACGCGGCGGTCGACGCCGCGTTCGCCAAGGCCGAGGCGGTCCAGCAGGCCGGAACCGACGAGGTTCGCTAAATAAGCGGCATTTCCGGCAATCGTCACTAGTATTCGAGAGTGCCCCGTCCATTGGGAGACCTCGAAGACGCAGTGATGACCAGGGTGTGGCAGTGGAATCGCCCGGTCACCGTTCGCGAAGTGCTCGAAGACCTGCAGCAGGACCGTTCCATCGCGTACACGACGGTCATGACCGTAATGGACAACCTGCACCAGAAGGGCTGGCTGCGCCGCGAGGCGGAAGGCCGCGCCTATCTCTATGAGGCGGTATCCACAAGAGCTGCTTACTCGGCCGCACTGATGAACGAAGCATGGGCGGCGAGCGACAACCCGGCCGCGGCCCTCGTGCACTTCTTCGGCATGATGTCGCCGGAACAGCGGGAAGCTCTCAGGGACGCAATGCGCGTAGTCCAGTCCGTGGACCCCTCTGCCCCTCCCGAGCCCGACGAACGATAGCGTCCGGCCATGCCCCTCGTATCAAATGACGTCACCATCCGCCGGGCCAGGACCAGTGATGTGCCGGCTGTCCGCAGCCTGCTGGACTCATATGTCCGTGACCGCATCCTGCTGGACAAGCCCACGGTGACTCTTTATGAGGACATCCAGGAGTTCTGGGTCGCCGAACGCGACGAGGACGCCGCCGTCGTGGCCTGCGGCGCACTTCATGTGATGTGGGAGGACCTGGCAGAGGTCCGCACGCTGGCGGTTCATCCGGGACAGCGTGGGAAGGGCGTCGGACATCAAGTCCTGGCCAAGCTCTTGCAGACCGCGCGCTGGCTCGGAGTCCGCAGGATTTTCTGTCTCACCTTCGAAGTCGACTTCTTCGCGAAGCACGGCTTCGTCGAGATCGGCGAGACGCCGGTGGACGGTGATGTCTTCGGCGAGCTGCTGCGTTCCAATGACGAGGGAGTGGCCGAGTTCCTCGACCTCGAGCGAGTGAAACCGAACACCTTGGGCAACAGCCGCATGCTGCTGCAACTCTGAGGGTCCCGGTATGTCCGGTACGCGCACGGGCATCTTGCTCAGCTTCGCGCAAGGGGTTTGTGTTTTTCCGTAAAAGGCGCTTTGCTTTTACCGTTAATCCGTTTTCGATGAAAGGGAAGCCGGTGGCACAGAAGGTTCAGGTCCTTCTTGTTGACGACCTCGACGGCGGCGAGGCGGATGAGACCGTCACGTTCGCACTCGATGGAGTGACGTACGAGATCGACCTCACCACTGCCAATGCGGACAAGCTGCGCGGGCTGCTCACCCCGTACCTGGACAGCGGTCGCAGGACCGGTGGACGGGTCGGCCGTGGCCGCGGTCCCAAGGTTGTGCGCGGCGGTTCGGCGAGCCAGGACACCGCGAAGATTCGTGCGTGGGCCAAGGACAAGGGCTATGAGGTCAATGACCGCGGCCGTGTTCCCGCGTCCATTCGCGAGGCGTACGAGAAGGAACACGGCTGATTCTCCAGCAGCCGGACCCGGTGGCAGGCCGTCGCGAGAGCGGAGACCAGTGCCACCAGGCCGATGGGTCCCCCCACACCATCGGTACCGGAGCGGCCCGTGAAGCACATCGCGGGCAACGTAGGTTCCACCTCGCAGCCCGGTTGGGGAGGCCGCAGCCAGACCGGCGCCGTCCGGTCGTAGGCGGCCTCCCGGCGTCCCCATTCGGGATGAGCCGGCGCCCGCATCAGATCGCCCGCACCCAGGGCGGTCAGATCGAGCGGGATTCCGCCCCATTCCAGCCATTCCAGCAGCCCGGTCAGTTCCTCCGCCGTACCCGCCGCCACCAGCAGCAGGACCCGCCGTCCGTCCAGCGCGACGGGCCCCAGTTCACCGGGCCGCGGGAAGCGTGTCAGTGCGGCGAAGCCCACCTTGGCGGGAACCTCCAGCGCGTCGAAGCGCGCACCGGTGACCAGGTGCGGAGGCGTCGTACCGGCGATCGGCCAACCCAGCTCGTGCTCGTACCAGCCCATGCAGTATGCAACTCCCGCGGAGCACAAGGGTTACGAGCGGTGGCGCTCCGGATACGCTCCGTGCCCGCCGAAGGTGCCAGGTGTGCGGCCGATGAGCGCAAGGTTGTTCGCCCGTAGCGCACCCGTTGGCCCCGCGCGGCATGGAATGTCGGTGCCGGCGGGTAAGAAAGTCCTAGTGGGACGGGACGACGGCCGCCGCGGATGGGCGCGCGTTCGCCATCGGCGTACTCGATAAAGGTCTATTCACCTGGCCTGCGGGAACATCGTCTCGCACCATCAGGTTGGAGCTGTTGTCGGCTGCGTGGGACTAAAGGGCCCAGGTGGGTGTCTACGGTTGAAGTGAGCTGCCCCGCTGTCGGGACTAGCATGCGGAAGGACAGGGAGGGGACCGCCCCCTAACTGCCCGACCGCTCTGAGGAGCGATTAACGATGTTCGAGAGGTTCACCGACCGCGCGCGGCGGGTTGTCGTCCTGGCTCAGGAAGAAGCCCGGATGCTCAACCACAACTACATCGGCACCGAGCACATCCTCCTGGGCCTGATCCACGAGGGTGAGGGTGTCGCCGCTAAGGCCCTGGAGAGCCTCGGGATTTCGCTCGAGGCGGTCCGCCAGCAGGTGGAGGAGATCATCGGTCAGGGCCAGCAGGCCCCGTCCGGGCACATCCCCTTCACCCCCCGTGCCAAGAAGGTCCTGGAGCTGTCGCTCCGCGAGGCCCTTCAGCTCGGACACAACTACATCGGGACCGAGCACATCCTGCTCGGCCTCATCCGCGAGGGCGAGGGCGTCGCCGCCCAGGTCCTCGTGAAGCTCGGCGCCGACCTGAACCGGGTCCGGCAGCAGGTCATCCAGCTGCTGTCCGGCTACTCCGGCGGCGGCAAGGAGTCGGCGGGCGCCGGCGGCCCGGCCGAGGGCACGCCCTCGACCTCGCTGGTCCTGGACCAGTTCGGCCGCAACCTGACGCAGGCCGCTCGGGAAACCAAGCTCGACCCGGTCATCGGGCGCGAGAAGGAGATCGAGCGGGTCATGCAGGTGCTGTCCCGCCGCACCAAGAACAACCCCGTCCTCATTGGCGAGCCCGGCGTCGGCAAGACCGCCGTCGTCGAGGGCCTCGCCCAGGCGATCGTCAAGGGTGAAGTTCCCGAGACGCTCAAGGACAAGCAGCTCTACACCCTGGACCTCGGCGCCCTCGTCGCCGGTTCCCGGTACCGCGGTGACTTCGAGGAGCGCCTGAAGAAGGTCCTCAAGGAGATCCGCACCCGCGGCGACATCATCCTGTTCATCGACGAGCTCCACACCCTGGTGGGTGCGGGTGCCGCCGAGGGCGCGATCGACGCCGCGAGCATCCTCAAGCCCATGCTGGCGCGAGGTGAGCTGCAGACCATCGGTGCCACGACGCTCGACGAGTACCGCAAGCACCTGGAGAAGGACGCGGCCCGTGAGCGCCGCTTCCAGCCCATCCAGGTCGCCGAGCCGTCGCTGCCCCACACCATCGAGATCCTCAAGGGTCTGCGCGACCGGTACGAGGCACACCACCGTGTGTCGATCACCGACGCCGCCCTGGTCGCCGCCGCCACCCTGGCCGACCGCTACATCTCGGACCGCTTCCTCCCGGACAAGGCGATCGACCTGATCGACGAAGCCGGCTCCCGGATGCGCATTCGCCGGATGACCGCACCGCCGGACCTCCGCGAATTCGACGAGAAGATCGCCGATGTGCGCCGTGAGAAGGAGTCCGCGATCGATTCGCAGGACTTCGAGAAGGCCGCCTCGCTCCGCGACAAGGAGAAGCAGCTCCTCGCCGCCAAGGGCAAGCGCGAGAAGGAGTGGAAGGCCGGCGACATGGACGTCGTCGCCGAGGTGGACGAGGAGCTGATCGCGGAGGTCCTGGCCACGGCCACCGGCATCCCGGTCTTCAAGCTCACCGAGGAGGAGTCCTCGCGCCTGCTGCGCATGGAGGACGAGCTCCACAAGCGCGTCATCGGCCAGAAGGACGCCATCAAGGCGCTCTCCCAGGCGATCCGGCGTACCCGTGCCGGCCTCAAGGACCCGAAGCGTCCCGGTGGCTCGTTCATCTTCGCCGGTCCGTCCGGTGTCGGTAAGACCGAGCTGTCCAAGACGCTCGCCGAGTTCCTCTTCGGCGACGAGGACGCGCTCATCCAGCTCGACATGTCGGAGTTCAGCGAGAAGCACACCGTCTCGCGGCTCTTCGGCTCGCCTCCCGGCTACGTCGGCTACGAAGAGGGCGGCCAGCTCACCGAGAAGGTGCGCCGCAAGCCGTTCTCCGTCGTGCTCTTCGACGAGGTCGAGAAGGCCCACCCCGACATCTTCAACTCCCTGTTGCAGATCCTGGAGGACGGTCGGCTGACCGACTCCCAGGGCCGGGTCGTGGACTTCAAGAACACGGTCATCATCATGACGACCAACCTCGGCACCCGGGACATCTCCAAGGGCTTCAACCTCGGCTTCGCGGCCACGGGTGACGCCAAGACCGGGTACGAGCGGATGAAGGCGAAGGTCGGCGAGGAGCTCAAGCAGCACTTCCGTCCCGAGTTCCTCAACCGTGTCGACGACATCGTGGTCTTCCACCAGCTGACGGAGGAAGACATCATGCAGATCGTCGACCTCATGGTCGCCAAGGTGGACGAGCGCCTCAAGGACCGCGACATGGGCCTGGAGCTCAGCGTCGAGGCCAAGAAGCTGCTCGGCAAGAAGGGCTACGACCCCGTCCTGGGCGCCCGGCCGCTGCGCCGGACGATCCAGCGGGAGATCGAGGACATCCTCTCCGAGAAGATCCTCTTCGGTGAGCTGCGCCCCGGTCACATCGTGGTCGTCGACACCGAGGGCGAGGGTGAGGAGAAGAAGTTCACCTTCCGCGGCGAGGAGAAGGTCACGGTCGCGGACACTCCGCCGATCGAGGCCGCGGGTTCCGGCGGAGCCGCGCCGAACCTGTCCAAGGACGCGTAACGCCTGCTGCTCGGCATTGCACGGCGCCGGCCCCGAAACCTTCTGGTTTCGGGGCCGGCGCCGTTTGCGCGGTCGGCGGGTGCGGATCAGTCACGACGGTGCGGGGTGATGTGCAGCCGGTCCTGCGGGAACAATTCGGCGCCGATGACCCGGGCCGCGTTCTCCACGGTGAGACGGATTCCTTCGACGCCCCGGAGTGCGGTGAGGTCGAGCGTGGTGGTGGCCGGCGCGGTGGCGTAAAGGAACCGCAGATCCACCAGGCCGGGCAGAAGCCGCACCAGAGAGGCCAGATCGACGACGGGTGACGGATCGACGAGCTGGAGCGTCGCGACAGCCGGCATGGTTACCAGAGCCTCGGTGATGTGGTGCCGGACATCCCGGAGCACCAGTTTCCTGAGATCGGGCAGGCCGGCGAGAGCCGATAGACAGGACACCTCGTCGGGACAGTCGATCGACACCCACCCCAAACTGCGCCATTTCTCGATTCCGCGCAGGCTTCGGACGTCTGCGTTCCGAATCAGCCAAAGACGAGTCAGCTGTTCCAGTGCCGGCGCGTCGCGGAAATCGGCCCACTCAACGTGTGTGGCGAGGCCCAGAGAACGCAAGGACTCCAGACTCTCCAGCACCCGGAGATCCAGAGGCCGCGTGAAGTTCCAGAGGTCGAGGTACTCGAGGGAAGTGTTGTCCCTCAGATCCTCGAGGTCGGTGATGCCCGGACAGTTGGCGATACCCAACAGCTCCAGTTCAGGAGCGGCCGAAACCCGGCCGAGGTTGTCCAGAAGCGGATTGTCCTTGATGTTGAGACGTTGCAGGTGGACCGTTCTGGACGGCGGCAATAGCTCTTCAGGAGGCAGCGCTCCCACACACCAGAGGAGCCTGGCGTGGGCCAGCGAAGGCAGGGCCCGGAGTTTGGCCGCGCTGTCGATGGTTACCCATGAGTTGAGAAGCGAGTACTTGAGTACCTGCTCCGCATAGGCGTCGACGGGGAAGTGGTCCCACGCCTCGACAATGCTGAATTGCACCTGCGACCGCTCGTCCTGGGTGAACCTGCTGATGAAGGCCATGGCCGCATCCGTGCCGAGTTTCCCGGCGGTGCGGACCACCGCCGCCGCCTCCTGCACCGAGAGGCCGGCGGGTCCTGGCAGCAGTTCCAGGACGACGGGGCCGACCGCGGCCAGCGCGTCGGCGCCCTCGTCCGAGCGCGGCGGGATGAGGGCCGCCGCCCGCTCCTCCACGGCGGTCCGGACGACCGCGTCCAGTTCCACCGCCTGCTCCAGGCAGGCCATCGCCAGCAGATGGAGCCGTGAGCGGTGGCTTTTGGTGCGGTCGCCCCGGGCGACGAGCTGGTTGAGGAGCCGGGCGCGCTCGTCCGGGCGGGCGTGGGCCACCGCCATCCGCAGGACGTCCTCCCACTGGTCGTCGTGGGCGTTGCGGACGAGGAACGCGAAGTCGCGCTCCTCCACGGCCGCCTTCGCGCCCAGATAGTCCTGGAAGGTGCGGTGGATGAAGTCGACGGTGCCTTCCGCGGGCTCGCGCAGCAGTCCGCTGCGGAGCAGCAGGTGCTGGAAGACCTGCGACGCGTCCCCCATCGCGGCCACCGCGGGCATCGCGGGGAGCGCTGCCGCGATGAGCTCCTCCGCGTCGGTCTGGTCCATCTCGACCTGGCCGTTGCGGATCATCCAGTAGGCCAGCTTCTGGAGGAGCTGGATCTGGGGTTCCTCGGTGAGCCGTACGTCGATGTCGCGTTCCAGGTCGCGGCGGCCCAGCAGCATGGACATCGCGGCGTCGTACAGCTGCTTGCGGCTGTGCGGCAGATAGCCGCGGCGGTCGCGGTGCAGGGCGCAGATCAGTCCGCACATCAGGGGGTTGGTGGCGAGGCGGGCGAGGTCCTGCTGGGTGCGGACGGCGTCGAGCAGGGAGCGCTGGTAGCCGTCGGTCCTGGCGGTCTCCTCGGCGTCGGCGTCCGTCGCGCGGGCGGCGTCGTGCCAGCGGGTGATGAACGCGCCGACGTCGTCACGGCCCATGGGGGAGAGCGCCAGCTCGGCGAAGGCCTCGCCCGCGAGCCACGCGTCCGAGACCGCGGAAGGGCGCGAGGTGACGAGCCACAGGTTGCCGGGGAAGGCGATCAGCAGATCACGCAGCCAGTCGCGGACGCGGTCGCGTTCCCGCTCACCGATCTCGTCCAGCCCGTCGACGAGCAGCAGACCCCGGCCCGCCTGGAGGATCCGCTCGGTCCAGCCGTCCGGCGCGGTCAATGGGACGTTCGCGGAGCGGAGGAAGTCGGCGGGGAGCGGCAGCTCGCCATGGCGGATGAGGGTGCGCAGCGGCAGGACGAACGGGACGCGGTCCCGCAGATGGTGATCCCCGGCGTCCTGGTCCTGCCCGGCGGCGGACACCGCCAGCCACTGCACCAGCGTGGTCTTCCCGGATCCGGCGAGACCGCGCAGCAGGACGCGCTCACGCCCGGCGAAGGTCTGCTCCGCGCGCACCGACCCCCCGCCGCCCGGCAGCGGGCTCCCCGGTGCGCCGCGGTCGGGTTCGGTCACCTCCAGGCTGAGGTAGGCCGCGTCGAGCGGCCAGACGGCCCGGGAGCGGTCGCTGAGGTCGATCCCGAAGATGGTGAGGGTGGAGTGCCGCTTGGCGATGTACGCCGCGTAGCGGGACGTGAACGCCGCGTCCGGGTCGACCGGCCGGGTGATGAACGTGTAGGCGCAGCCGGCGGCATCGAGCGCGCCCATGAAACCCCGGTGTCGCACGAGCTCGGCGACGGGGACGGTGATGAGCCGGCTGTGCGGCCAGCCGCGTGGGTCGCCGCAGACCACGGCCATCAGCAGGGCGCCGCAGAAGACGGCCGCGCCGGACATCCCGGCCCACGCCGACCCGCCGTCCTGTCGTGCGGAGGGCGGGGCGTGGTCGCTGTCCAGGACGTACTGGCGCTTGAGCATCCCGGAGCCGGGTTTGAGGGTGCCGGTCACCTGCTCGCTGTCGAGGGACTTCCCTTCCGGGCCGCCGCGCTGGACGTACGGGAAACCGATCGCCTGGCAGTCACGGATCGGGGAGAGGGAGTCCACCTCGCCCAGCTGGACGAGGCCGGTGGGCGGCACCAGGTCGACGGGGGCCTCGATGAGGGCGACGTCGATCTCGCGCTCGATCTCGTGCGGCTGCCACACGACGCGGCACCGCACGTCGCCCGGGCCGCCGGGTACGGCGATCCGGATGTCCAGGCCGTCACCGATGACGTGGGCGGCGGTCAGCACCAGCCGGGGGCTCAGCAGATAGCCGCTGCCCTGCCGACCGCCCGAGAAGACCGCCGCGATCCGGTTCCGCTGGGGGCCGTCGGCCCCTGGCCCGGCGGCCACGGCGGTCAGCTTCCGGCGTCGGTGAAGTGGCTGCTGTCGCCCTCGTCGTCCATGTGGATGTCGAGATGGCCGCCGGTGGCGGCGTTCTTCGGCTTGAGGGTGAAGGAGACCGTGTGGGTGCGGCCCCGGGAGCGGGTGCCCTCCACCCCGGCGTCCACGACCCAGGCCTTGACGCCGGCCTTGCCGGTCACGTCGCGGCGGATCTCCACGGTGAACTCCATGTGGATGTCGCCGACCTCGAAGCGGACCGCTTTCCCGCTGCCGCGCGCGGCAGCGGTGGCCAGGCCCTCACGGACCGCCTCGACCGCATCCGCCAGCTCGATGTCGGTCAGGTACTCGTCCGCCGCCATCGTGTGCGCCCCCGCCCTGTCGATGGGGCAACGGTAGGGCAGCCGGGGCGGGCGCCGCCATGCTTTCCGGGGAATTGAGTGGCGGGGGTCACAGGACTTTCGGCCCGGGTGAATGACGGAACGTCCCGCGGGAAAGCGATTTGATCTTATTGCGTGGTGACATGGCACACGCGCCATTCCGAGCTTACTAGGCGGAATAGTCGATGCTTCAAGGGCTCGGAAGGCGGTTCCGCACCGGCCGCCGGAACCGCGGGAAAAACACCGTCGGTCCCATGTTCTGGCTGGTCGAGCTAGGTGCGCCGGACTCACTCAGTAGCCGGGGTGAGCTTGGCAAGAGGCGTTTCGTCCTTGCTTTCGCTACGGCCGCAGTTAGTAGCAGCGCGCCTTGTGCGGGCACAGCGAAGCGCGTTACCAATGAATGGCCGGAGCGGCCCACAGTCGCTCCTGCTTCATACCCCCCATTCAGTGAGGTAATCCTGCATGCTTAAGAACTCGACGAAGAACCACGCCCCGAAGTCCGTCATGCGTGGTCGTGCGGCCGTGGTGGCGGGCGGCGTGTGCGTGGCACTCGCGCTGGGCTCTACGGCGGCCATGGCCGCCGACTCGCAGGACGCGGGTCTCTTCGGGACCGCGTCGGCGAACAGCATCGCGGACGTCATGAAGACGCAGGCCGACGTACAGAAGAAGGCCGCCGCGGCGAGCGCGAAGGCCGCTGCCGCGAAGGCCGACGCCAAGAAGCGGGCGGCCGTGAAGTCCGCCGCGGACCGCAGCGCGCGCCAGAACGCCTGGGTGAAGCCCGTGACCAGTTACACGATCGGCGCGTCCTTCGCGCAGGCCGGCTCGCACTGGTCGCACAAGCACTCCGGCCAGGACTTCGTGGTGCCGACCGGCACCCAGGTCAGGGCTGTGCACGGCGGCACCGTCGTCGAGGCCGGCTGGGGCGGCGCCTACGGCAACAACATCGTGATCAAGCACGGGAACGGCACGTACACGCAGTACGGCCACCTGTCGAAGCTCGAGGTCTCGGTCGGCCAGACCGTGAGCACCAGCCAGGAGATCGGCAAGTCCGGCAGCACCGGGAACTCGACCGGCCCGCACCTGCACTTCGAGGCCCGCACCACGCCGGTCTACGGCTCGGGCATGGAGCCGCTGTCGTTCCTGCACCAGCACGGCGTCAACATGTGACGCATGCCGTCAGGTGACCCACAGCGTCATCAGCGGTGATCAGTCCAGGTTCCGGTGAGCCTGGGCGATGAGATCGAGGGCGACCTCGAGGATGGCTTCGCGCTTCTCCTCGGGGTCGCCCTCGATGTTCTGCACGGCGAACATCCCGGCGTGCATCGCGAAGAGCGCGGTGATGCAGCGGACCTGGCTCGCCATCGAGAACTCGGGCTCCTTCAGCAGACCGTTGAGCGCGAGCATCTTGCTCTTGAACTGCTCGCCGATGCTCAGCTTGCGGACCGTGGCCTGGTTCTCCTGGATGAAGCGGAACAGCGCGCTGGCGCCCCACAGGGCGGCGCTGTAGCGGCGCAGCATCTCCTGCTTGTTCTCCAGGGTGCGCGGCTGCGCCTCGGCCCAGGTGATCAGCTCGTCGACCGGCCGGCCGATGTCCTCGACGATGCTGGTGAGGATGTCTTCCTTGGTCTTGAAGTGGTAGTAGAGCGCGGCCTTGGTCACCTCGAGGTGCTCGGCGATCTCGCGCAGCGAGGTCTTCTCGTACCCCTGCTCGGCGAAGAGTTCGAGCGCGACGTCCTGGATGCGGTGGCGGGTGTCACCGCGACGTGCCTGCGAAGTGCCCATGGCTACCGCTCTCCTGCGTCGACCGCCCGAATGGCCGGTATGGCTTTGGTCAAACGTAATCTACTTACTTGACGACCGGCTAGCTGCGGCTTACCTTCGGTATCGTAGCGAACTAGCCGGGCGGCAAGTAAGTACCAAAAGCACAAGCGGGCCGCCCCATCCAGGGGAGGCACCGGTCATGTCCCAGACCGCAGAAACGCCACCCGAAGCGGCTCCTCAGCGCAGTGTGCGTGTGGTTCTGCTCGGGCTCATGATCGCGATGTTGCTCGCGATGCTCGACAACATGATCATCGGTACCGCGATGCCGACGATCGTAGGGGAGCTCGGCGGCCTCAACCACCTCTCCTGGGTGGTCACCGCGTACACGCTCGCGACCGCCGCCTCGACGCCCATCTGGGGAAAGCTCGGCGACATGTACGGTCGCAAGGGCATCTTCATGACGTCGATCGTGCTGTTCCTGGCCGGTTCCGCACTCTCCGGCCTCTCCCAGTCGATGGACCAGCTGATCGCCTTCCGTGCGATCCAGGGCCTCGGCGCCGGCGGTCTGATCGTCGGTGTGATGGCAATCATCGGTGACCTGATACCGCCTCGGGAACGTGGCAAGTACCAGGGCATGATGGCCGGCGTCATGGCGCTCGCGATGATCGGCGGACCGCTCGTCGGCGGCACCATCACCGACAACTGGGGCTGGCGCTGGAGCTTCTACATCAACCTGCCGCTCGGCGCGGTGGCGCTCGCGATGATCTACATCGTGCTGCACCTGCCGAAGAAGCGCGTCCAGGCCCGTATCGACTACCTCGGCGCCGGACTGCTCACCGTCGGCATCACCGCGCTGGTGCTCCTCACGACCTGGGGCGGCACCCAGTACGGCTGGGCCTCGGCGCAGATCATCGGGCTCCTCGTCCTCGGCGTGGTCGCTATCGCGGCCTTCATCTGGGCCGAGACCCGCGCCAAAGAGCCCGTCATGCCGCTGCACATCTTCCGCAACCGCAACTTCTCGCTGATCTCCCTGATCGGCTTCCTGGTCGGTTTCGTGATGTTCGGCGCGATGACGTTCCTGCCGCTCTACCAGCAGACCGTCCAGGGCGCCTCGGCCACCAACTCCGGCCTGCTGCTCCTGCCGATGCTGCTGGCGATGATGGTGGTCTCGCTGATCGCGGGCCGGGTCACCACCCAGAGCGGCCGCTACAAGATCTTCCCGATCATCGGCGGCGCCCTGATCACCGTCGGGCTGTACCTGCTGTCCACCATGGACACCGGGACCACCCGCTTCATGTCCGGCGTCTACATGGCCGTGCTCGGCGCGGGCATGGGCTTCCTGATGCAGATCACCATGCTCGTCGCGCAGAACAGCGTCGAGATGAAGGACATCGGCGTCGGCAGCTCGTCCGCCACGCTCTTCCGCACCATCGGCGGCTCGTTCGGTGTCTCGCTCTTCGGGGCGCTCTTCACCCACCACGTGCAGAACACGATGACGGAGCTCGGCGGCACCGCGGGCAGCAAGGCGATCGGGGCGGGCGCCCAGCTCGACCCCGCGCGCATCGCCCACCTGCCGGCGGAGGTGCGGGACGCCTACCTGCACGCGGTCTCCAACGGCACGCACACCGTCTTCCTGTGGGGCGCGGTGATCAGCATCGTCGGCTTCGTGGCGGCCTGGTTCGTCAAGGAGATCCCGCTGCGCGGTGCTCCGCAGGCCCCCGGCGACGGCGACAAGACCGACAAGGACGAGGCCTCCGAGGCCCTGCACCCGGTCGAGGCGATCTGACCCCCTCGTAGCGCCCGTACGACGACGGCCCCCGGCATCTCCTGCCGGGGGCCGTCGTCGTTGTACGGGCATGTCTACCGGGGCAGCAGCAGCTGCGCGACCGCGCCGCCGCCGTCGGAGGCGGGAGCGTTGCGGAAGGTGAGCCGGGCGCGCAGTACGCGGGCCTGGCCGGTGGCGATGGTGAGGCCGAGGCCGTGGTCGCCGCCGGCCCGGTCGGAGCTGCCGGTGCGGAAGCGGCTGGGGCCCTCGCGCAGCAGATCGTCGGGGAAGCCGGGACCGTGGTCGCGGATCCGCAGGAACGGCCCGTTGATGCTCACCTCGGTCTGCGGCTTGCCGTGCCGGGCGGCGTTGGCCAGCAGATTGCCGAGGATGCGCTCCAGCCGGCGCGGATCGGTGTGCACGACCGCGTCCTCGATCACCGTCACCACGGCATCGGGATCGAGCGCCAGCACCCGCCTGCGGACGAAGTCGCCCAGGGCGACCTCCTGCAGATCGGCCTGCTCCGCGGCCCCGTCCAGCCGCGCCACCTCCAGCACGTCCTCGACCAGGGTGCGCAGCGCCTGCGCCCGGTTCCGCACCAGCTCGGCGGGACGGCCCGGCGGCAGCAGCTCGGCCGCGGTGACCAGCCCGGTCACCGGGGTGCGCAGCTCGTGGGCGATGTCGGCGGTGACCCGGCGCTCGGCCTCCAGCCGGTCCTGCAGGGCGTCGGCCATCGCGTCGACGGCGGCCGCCAGCTCGTCGGTCTCGTCCCGGACCCGGCCGCCGATCGCGTCGCGCACCCGTACCTCGGGGTTGCCGTCCGCCACCTTGCGGGCCGCGACGGCGGCCTTGCGCAGCCGCCGGGACATCTGGCCGCCGATCAGCACTCCGAGCGCGGTGCCGCCCACCACCACCGCGAGCGAGCCGACGACCAAGGCCTGGTCGAGGTCGACGAGGACCGAGTAGCGGTCCTTGAAGGTGGTGCGCAGCGACAGGATGCGGCCGTCGTTGGTCGGTGTCTCGGCCCACACGATCGGCGCGCCGCCACTGTCCTGGACGTACGTCGCCCGTTCGCCCCTGGCCGCGAACTCCTTGAGCGGCTTGGGCAGGGCCGGGTCGTCGAGCTGGGCGGAGAAGACCTTCTTGCCGGTGACCTCGTAGATCCGCAGCGCGGACTGCACCCGCTCGTCCTGTACGTCACGGGAGTTGTCGATCATGCTGACGCGGGCGGCGTTGTGCACCACCAGGCTCAGCGCCACGGCGACGAGCACCGATACGCAGGCGATGGCGGCACTGAGCTTCCAGCGCAGACTGGAGCGGGGGAACAACGGCATGGTCTGTCAGGCCCTGAGCTTGTAACCGAAGCCGCGCACCGTCTCGATCCGGTCCTGGCCGATCTTGACGCGCAGCCGCTGGACGTGGACGTCCACGACCCGGGTGTCGCCACCCCACTCATAGTCCCAGACCCGTTCCAGCAGCCGGTCGCGGGAGAGCACGGCGCCGGGCGCCGCGGAGAACTCCAGCAGCAGCCGCATCTCGGTGGGGGTCAGGGCGAGCCGCTCACCGCCGCGGGTCACCTCGAGGCCCTCGGGGTCGATCTCGATGTCGCCGAAGGACAGCAGGGCAGCCTCCGCCGGTTCGTCACCGGAGGAGGCGTGGCCGAAACGGCGCAGGACCGCCCGGATCCGGGCGACCAGCACCGCCCCGTCGAAGGGCTTCGTCACATAGTCGTCGGCGCCGGCCTCCAGGCCGAGCACGATGTCGATGGAGTCGGCGCGCGCGGACAGCATGATCACCGGCACGGTCGACTCGTCCCGGATCCGCCGGCACAGGCTGACGCCGTCCAGGCCCGGCACCATCACATCGAGCAGCGCGAGATCGGGCTGCTCGGCGCGGAACGCCTCCAGCCCGGCCAGTCCGTCGGCGACCGCCGTCACCTTGAAGCCGTCACGCTCCAGCGCGAGCGTGGTCGCCTCGCGGATGACGTCGTCGTCCTCGACGAACAGGACGTGTGTTTCAGCCATTCGACTTCATTTCCGGCTTGGGGGTGGGGAGCGCGTCCCCGTAGTCGGTGTACGTACGCTCCACCTGGACGAACCTGGTGTCCTTCCAGACGTACGTCAGGGCCTCCTGCCCGGTGGGGCAGCAGACCTGGTCGTCGCCTTTGTACACCTGACGGATGATCTCCAGCTTGCCGTTTTCCGCGCTGCCGTAGACCGGCGGCTGCTCATCGGCGAAGACGTTCCGATACTGCCCGCCGACCATCCGGTACACATAACTCGCGATCCCCATGCCGTCGCCGCAGGTGGCGACGTTCACGATCAGATCGGGTCCTTCTCCGCTGGTCAGATCGCCGGACGAGGTGTCCACCGGGTACTCGTCACCGGCGCAGGGCGCGAGATCCTCGCGCACCTCCTGGCTGACGTTCTGCGTGTCCTTCTTCACCAGCTTCGCCAGCGCCGCCGGGTCACCGGCGATGGACGGCGCCGGGCTGGGCTCCGCCTTCAGCGTCTGGAGCGGTGCGGGGCCCTCACGGCGTGCCCCGGTGCCGGTCCTGCAGCCTGCAAGCGCGGTCAGCAGGCACAGAGCCACTGCCACCGCGGTCAGCGCTGCTAGGCGGCGCACACGCCCTCCATCCGTGAGTAGCCGTAGCGGCCGTGCTCCAGCTCGTGGCGCAACCGGGCCAGTGCCCGGTGCAGGGTGCTCTTCACCGTACCCGTCGACATCCCCAGCGCGCGGGCGGTCTCCTCCGTGGACAGCTGGCCGTAGTGGCGCAGCATCACGACCTGGCGCTGCTTGGGCGCGAGGACCTGCAGCGCGTCGCGGAGCATCTCGCGGTCGGCGCGCTGGTCGGCGCCGTCGTCGACGCTGGCGTCCGGCAGCTCCTGGGTGGGGATCTCGTCGAGCTTGCGGTTCCGCCACCACTCGGTCCGGGTGTTGATCATGACGCGGCGCATGTAGGCGTCCGCGAGCGTCTTGTCGGCGATGCCGTCCCAGCGGGGGTAGGTGCGCACCAGCGCGGTCTGGACGAGGTCCTGGGCGTCGATCGGGTCGGGGACGAGCCGCCGTGCGCTCCGCAGCAGTGCGTCCTGCCGGGTCCTCACGTACTCCTCGAACTCCAGAACCGTGCCGTTCGCCGCCATGGGTCGCCCTCCGTCCCGTGCTGTCCCGCCCTGTCGACTGTTGCGCTGGGGTGCCAACCGTTCCGACGAGGACGACGCTACGGAGGGGATGTTGGGCTTTTGCCACCGTGGGCGCACAGAGGACTCACAGGAAGCCGTCGGTTATGTAACAGCCTCAGGACCAACGTCCCGAAGGGGTTTAAACCGGCAGTCGGTAGACCCCGTCGGCGAGCGGCTCGACGAGACCGTCCGCCACCAGGCCGTCCAGCGCGCGGGCCCGCTGCACCGGCTCGTCCCACACCGCGTCCAGCGCGGACTGCGGCACGGGATCGACCGCGTCCCGCAGCACGGCCAGCAGTTTTCCGCGCACCTGGCGGTCGGTACCCGCGTACGTCTGGCCGCGGCGCGGCGGGCCGGTGTGCTCGGGGGAGCCGGCCAGCCGCCAGGCGCAGCTCGCCGCGATCGGGCAGCGCACGCACTCGGGCCCGCGCGCGGTGCACACCAGCGCGCCCAGCTCCATCGTCGCCGCCGCCCAGCGGGCGGCCGTCCCCTTGTCGTCGGGCAGCAGCGCCAGCGCGGTACGGCGCTCCGCGGCGGTCGTCGCGGTCGGCGGGTACTGGACGCCGGTGACGGCGCGGGCGAAGACCCGGCGGACATTGGTGTCCAGGACGGAGTGCCGCTGCCCGTACGCGAACGAGCCGATGGCGGCCGCGGTGTACTCGCCGACACCGGGCAGCGCCAGCAACTTGGCGTGGTCGCGCGGGACTTCACCGCCGTGGCTCAGCGCTATCGCGGTCGCCGCCGCGTGCAGCCGCAGCGCGCGGCGCGGATAGCCGAGCCGCCCCCAGGCGCGGACGGCCTCACCCGCGGGCTCCGTGGCGAGGTCGGCGGGCCGCGGCCAGCGCGCCAGCCACTGCTCGTACACCGGCAGCACGCGGCTGACCGGGGTCTGCTGCAGCATGAACTCGCTGACCATCACGCCCCACGCACCGGCCTCCGGGCGGCGCCACGGAAGGTCCCGGGCATGCTCGTCGAACCAGTCGATGACGGGTGCGTGCAGATCGTGGTGGGCGGTGGCGCGGGTGTCTGTGCTCATAGCGTCGTCGATCCTCGCACATGCCACTGACAGTGACCGCTCGCGCGGGAAAACGTGATGATCGGGAAAGACCGCGCCCGGTGCGGCGGGTGTTGCGTCGGTGCGCGGCCGATCTCCCCTAGAGTTCGCGTGTGGGCTCTGTGCGCAATCCGATCGGACCTCTTCCGTCGTCCATCTACTGGCGACGGCGGGCTGTTGTGCTCTGCCTGGTCGCACTGCTCGCCGTGCTGGCCGTCTGGGCGGTCAACTCCGGCGGCTCCAGCGGCGGCACCGGCGCGAAGGGACCCGGCGGTCACACCCCCGCGACCTCCATCACGCCCGGCCCCACCCCCAGCGGACCGCACCTCCCCGGCCGCCCGGGCGGCCGGGACACCAGCGGTGGCAGCGGCAGCGGCGGTTCCTCCGACGGCACTTCGTCCGGCGGCTCCTCCGGCTCGCCCTCCGGCGGCACCGACTCCGGTGTCTCCGGCGGCGGTTCGAACGGCGCCTCGTCCGGCGGAGCGGCCTCCGGCGGCTCCAGCGGCCAGCTCCCGGCCGGCTCGACCCTCGCCGACTGCGCCGTCTCCGACGTCCAGTTGACGCTGCGCAGCACGCAGAACTCCTACGCGCCCGGCCAGAAGCCGAAGTTCGAGCTGACCGCGGCCAACTCCGCCGCGACGGCCTGCAAACTCGACTTCGGATCGACGGCGGCCATCGTCACCATCACCAACACCACCGGCAACAAGCACGTCTGGTCCACCGACGACTGCCCGGCCGGCCGCGGCGCCTACCTGCTGCAGGTTCCGGCGCACAGCTCGACGACTTACACGATCGAGTGGAACCGCCAGACCAGCTCCCCCGACTGCGCCACCCCCAAGGGCCAGCAGGCAGCCGTCGGCACGACCTACCTCGTCGAGGCAAGGCTCCAGGGCTTCACGCCGAAGCAGGCGTCATTCGTCCTGAAGGCCGACTAGGGCGTGTTGCGAAAGTAGCGCCGTTCGCCCGGTGGGCCAGGCGGGACTTTCGCAACACGTCCTCGCTCGGCCGAGAAGCCGAAGGGGGCCGGGTCCGCAGGGGCAGGGTCCGAAATGCTGCCGAGCTGTTTGTGGGCCGCCAGGCACGTAAACAGTCGATTTCGGACCCTGCCCCGGAGGGCCCGGCCCCCGACCCGCAAACCGGGACGGAGTCCTAGACGTACCGCTCCAGGATCGACGACTCCGCCAGCCTGGACAGGCCCTCCCGCACCGAACGCGCCCGCGCCTCGCCGACCCCGTCCACCGTCTGCAGGTCGTCGACGCTCGCAGCGAGCAGCTTCTGCAGGCCGCCGAAGTGCTCGACCAGCCGCTCGATGACCGTGTTCGGCAGCCGCGGCACCTTCGCCAGCAGCCGGTAGCCGCGCGGCGAGACCGCGGAGTCCAGCGTCTCGGGGGAGCCGGTGTAGCCCAGGGCACGGGCCACGGTGGTCAGTTCGAGGAGCTCGGCGTGCGGCAGCGCGTCCAGTTCGACGAGCGCCTCCGGCACGGTCCTGTTCCGCTTCGCGGTCGGCTCCGGCACGTAGTCCCTGACGACCAGCTCGCGCTCCGGCTCGACGCCCGCGATCAGCTCGTCCAGCTGCAGGGAGAGCAGCCGGCCGTCGGTGCCCAGCTCGACCACGTACTCGGCGATCTCGGTGGCGATCCGGCGGACCATCTCCAGCCGCTGCGAGACCGCGCTGACGTCCCGGACGGTGACCAGGTCCTCGATCTCCAGCGCGGAGAGCGTGCCCGCCACCTCGTCCAGGCGCAGCTTGTAGCGCTCCAGAGTGGCCAGCGCCTGGTTCGCCCGCGACAGGATCGCGGCGGAGTCCTCCAGGACCCGGCGCTGCCCGTCGACGTACAGCGCGATCAGCCGCATCGACTGGCTGACCGAGACGACCGGGAAGTTGACCTGCTTGCTCACCCGGTCCGCCGTGCGGTGCCGGGTGCCGGTCTCCTCGGTCGGGATGTTGGAGTCGGGGACCAACTGCACACCGGCCCGCAGAATCTTCGTGAGGTCCTTGTCGAGGATCAGCGCGCCGTCGAGCTTGCACAGTTCGCGGAGCCGGGTCGCGGTGAATTCGACGTCGAGGACGAAGCCGCCGGTACAGAGCGACTCGACGGTCTTGTCCATGCCGAGGACGAGCAGACCGCCCGTATTGCCCCGCAGAATGCGTTCGAGTCCGTCACGCAGGCCGGTGCCGGGAGCGACCGCGCTGAGCGAGGCGCGCATCAGGGCATCAGCAGCGGAACTCCCGCCGGACTTGCCGGGAGCTGCTGCCCGGTCGTTGGCTGCCACTGCAATCCTCCGGTCGCTACGGATGCCCAAAGGGCGAGACCAGGGCAAAGTTTACTGACGTTCTCTCCGCAATGGGCCAGCGACCGCTGTTCGGACCGTCTCTAGGCCCGTGAGCCACGCTTCGGGAGCACCCGCAGGGCGTCTCCTATGTCGGCCACCTCGATCACTTTCATGCCCGGCGGGATTTTCCCGGGATCCGGCGGTACCAGGGCATGGGTGAAGCCCAGCCGGGCGGCCTCGGACAGCCTGCGCTGCACCCCCGTGACCCGTCTGACCTCGCCCGCGAGGCCGACCTCGCCGATCGCGACCAGGTTCTTGGGCAGCGGTGTGTCGATCGCCGCGCTGGCCAGCGCGAGCGCCACGGCCAGGTCCGCGGCGGGCTCGGTGAGCTTCACACCGCCCACCGTCGCCGTGTAGATGTCGCGCTTTCCGATCGCCTGAATCCGGCCGCGCTGTTCCAGCACAGCGAGCATCATCGAGACCCGGGACGTCTCCAGACCCGAGGTCGTGCGGCGCGGGGACGGGATCTGGGTGTCGACGGTGAGCCCCTGGACCTCGACCACCAGCGGGCGCTTGCCCTCCAGCGTGACCGTCAGGCACGTACCGGGAACCGGTTCGTCGCGGCGGGTCAGGAAGAGTCCGGAGGGATCGGCCAGTCCCGTGATGCCCTCGTCGTGCAGTTCGAAGCAGCCGACCTCGTCCGTCGCGCCGTACCGGTTCTTGACGCCGCGGATCAGCCGCAGCCGGGCGTGTCGGTCGCCCTCGAAGCTCAGCACCACGTCCACCAGGTGCTCCAGCAGACGGGGGCCCGCGATGGCACCGTCCTTGGTGACATGGCCGACCAGGAGCGTCGACATACCGCGCTCCTTGGAGGCGCGGATCAGCGCGCCCGCGACCTCGCGGACCTGCGCCATGCCGCCGGGCGCGCCGTCGATCTCCGGGGACGCCACCGTCTGCACCGAGTCCAGGATCAGCAGCGACGGTTTGATGTCGTCCAGATGGCCCAGGACCGCCGACAGGTCCGTCTCGGCCGCCAGGTACAGATGGTCGGAGAGCGCGCCGATCCGGTCGGCGCGCAGCCGGACCTGGGACGCCGACTCCTCGGCGGTGATGTAGAGCGTCGGGCCCTGGGCGGTCGCCGCCTTCGCCGCCACGTCCAGCAGCAGCGTCGACTTGCCGACGCCCGGCTCACCCGCGACCAGCACGACCGCGCCGGGCACCAGCCCGCCGCCGAGCACCCGGTCCAGCTCGGGCACACCCGTCGAGCGGGCCGTCGCCTGGCTGACGTCCACCTGGCCGATCGGCTTGGCGGCCGTCGTCACCCGGCCGGCCGCGGTGGTCCTGACGGCGGGCGCGCCGCCGAACTCCTCGACGGTGCCCCAGGCCTGGCACTCCCCGCAGCGGCCGAGCCACTTCACGGTGGTCCAGCCGCACTCGGTGCAGCGGTAGGACGGACGGTCCTTCGTAGCGGTCTTGCGGGGAGGCATGGGGTTCACCGTAGTGGCAGGGTCCGACAACGCGTTCCCGGTGGACCGCGACAGCGCCCGCACTCGCATTCCCCCGGGCACTCGTACGAGTTAACGGGGTGTCCCCTTTTGAGCGGCATCACCACCCATACGGGTTAACGCTCACGAGGACGCCTGAGACTTGTGCTCCCGCCGCCCTACCGTCGCCAGGTGATGAGCAGGCAGGAGACCCACCCCCAGGACGCCGCTACGGGCCCTCGCACCGGTACGCACCGCAAGCACCGGGCGACGGCGCCCCGGACGCGCCCCGAACCGCGTCCGGAACAGCGCAAGGACCGGCGCCCGCACGGCACGTTGCCGATGCAGCCCCCGGCCCACTACGAGCCCTATCTGGACGGGCTGTTCACCTACTGCCTCTCCGTCCTCTGCGAGCACGACGCCGCCGCGGCGGCGCTCGGCGAGGTGCTGGCCCTCGCCGAGCGGCAGCGCGGCCGGCTCCGTGAGGCCGGGCTGCGCCGCCCCTGGCTCTACGCCCTCGCCCGCTGGTCCTGCCGCCGCCGCCTCGCGGCCGGCCGGCCCGATCTGCCCCGCATGTCGGAGGCGGTCGCCGCCGAACGCCGCGGCCAGCTCGCCGCCCTCGCCTGGCCGGAGGCCGCCGGCACCACCCCCGAGCAGCGCGAGGCCCTCGAACTCGCGGTCCGCCACCAGCTCCCGCCGCACGAGGTCGGCCACGTCCTCGGCATCGAGGCGGACGCGGCCCGCGCGCTCCTCGCCCGCGCCGCCTGCGAGGTCGAACGCACCCGCGCCGCGCTCGCCGTCGTCGAGGTCGGCACCTGCGCGGCCGTCGCGCGGCTGGCCGGTGACACCCAGGTGCTGCTCGGCACGGCCCTGCGCCGGGAACTCGTCCGCCATGTCGACGACTGCCCGGAGTGCCGGCTCACCGCCGAGCGCGCCGTCGTCGGCGGCCCCTGGCCCGGCACCGCGACCACCGCGGCGACCGCCGTGCTCACCATGCTCGAAGCGCCACGGTCCGCCGCGTACGCCGCCCTGATGCACTCCATGCGCGACGGCGCCGGCCGCAGCCGCGAGGGCACCCCGCGCTTCGACCGGCGCGGCTTCCCCCTGGACCACAAGGACCGCGCGGCCCGCCGCGCCCAGCTGCGGCACCGCGCCGTCACCACCACGGTCGTCGCCGCCGTCGTCGCCGCCCCGGTACTCGCCCTCTGGGCCGCCTACCGTGGCGCGCCGATCGGCGCCGACCAGCCGGGCGGCGGCATCTCCGCCAGCGAGCCGGATGGTGCCGACGGCATCGACGGCCACCCGTACGAAAAGGCCGGCAGCACGGGCTCCAACGACGCCCACCACCCGGCGACCCCCCGAACAACGGTCAGCGTGGACACCTCCGCCTCACCGTCCACTCCACCCGGCACCCCCACCCCAGGCGCCCCCGGCCACCTCACCGTCACCGCCGGATCCCACAGCGGCACCACCGTCATCACCCTCACCGCCACCGGCGACACCCCGGTCCACTGGACCGCCTCCACCGCCGCCTACTGGCTCCACCTGAGCGCCACGAGCGGCGACCTCCGCCCCGGCGAGTCAGCCACCCTCACCGTCACGGTCGACCACTCCACCGAACCCACAGCCCCCTGGGCCGCCCGCATCCTCCTGAACCCCTCCGGCGCGGTGGTCACCGTCCGAGGCCATGCCACACCCCCCACCCACACCAAG
>NZ_JAPVLS010000065.1:0-57297 GCF_027158125.1 Streptomyces sp. H39-C1 | reverse complement strand
AGGAACGGAGAGACGAACTCCCACTCAGCATCCGAAAGTTGAGGTCGAGACACCCCACCGTTCTACCCCAAAGCCCCCGCCCCTACCGCCCGGGGACCCACGAGATCACAACCCCACACACGCCCTAGGACGCACAGCCGCTCAGCGACTCGATGACCTCCGCGAGCCCTGGTACGAGGCGGGACGGGCCGCGCGCGAAGAGTTGGGACGTCGCTATGCGGACCAGGTCGAGGCCCTCGTCGCGGGACTCGCCCCGTTCTGCGACCCGGGAACCACCCGGCTCCGCCGAGGGGCCCTGACCGCGCACGCCCGTGGGCGGTTGGTTCGGGAGCTCAAGGAAGCGCTCGCGGACGGTCGCTGGCGCACTCTGCTCACAGCCCCCACACCTCGGGATGCCCCGCTTTAGTCGCCCAACGCGCAGGTCAACGGGCGTCGGGGCGACCATGCCGTCCGCGTTCGCGTGTCGGGCCTGGAGCACATCCGACCGTCGGACCCCGAACACAAAAGCCGCCACCCCCCGCCTTGGGCCACGAACCGCTTCGTGGGAGGCGGCCGGCCGAAGCCGCGCCCGAAGGCGTGAACCCCCACCCTTGGTGGGCGCGGCCACCGGCCACACGAAGAGAGCGTATGGGTACGTAGGTACCCATACGCTGGTGGAGTGGAAGGAGTCCTCATGTCTGACGCTAACGTCCGCATTCCCGAGGAAGCCAAGGACCGGCTCGCCGCGATCGCGGCGAGCGAGGGCCTGTCGCTGCGCGCCTACCTGGCCCGTCTCGCCGAGACGCTACTCACCCCAGAGGAGCGCGCCGAGCAGGCCAGCGCCACGATGCAGCAGTGGAACGGGCCCGCCCCGAGCACGAGCGATGAACACGACCTGGACTGCGAGCTGGACCGACGCGTGGCACGGGCGACCGCCCGGTGAACGACCACCAGGACGAGCGCATCGCGGCCGCCCTCAGCACCACCGCGTCTCTGACCATGACCCTCACGGAGATTCGCATTACGCAGCGGGAACACACGCAGATGTTGCGCTCGATCATGCACCGATTCGGCATCGAGGACCCTACTCGCGGCCAGTGATCTGCCACGCAGCGCCAGCCGCGCAGGTTGCGGGAGATGTGTCGCGCTTCGGGCGTTCCAATGGAACGGTCAGCGGGGCAGACATCGCAGCCTTGTCCCATCACCAGCGCACGAGCCTGGCTAATGCTGAGCTCGTCGCGCATCGCGTCAACGTGCGGGGTTCGCCGGTCGTGGGGCGGGCCATGGAGAAATGCAGAGGATCAGGCGATGCCCCGGCGCCAGCGCCGGGGAGCCAGGCGGTGGGCGAAGTCGGGTCGTCCTCCTCAGCGCCTCCGCCATCAGGTCGTCTCGCACCTACTGCGGGTGGCCGGTCAGGTTAGGCCGCACCCCACGCTCCTCTTCCATCTGACCAGCAGGTTCGCCATTTCGTCAGCGCCGCTTCCGATGCGCGGTTCCTCGGTAGACTCGGACCCCGCGGCAGGGCATCAGCTCACAGAGGGGTTCTTCGGCGCATGACGACGCAGCCTCATGATCACCATGGCGGGGAGCGGATTCCTCGCCCGGACCGGACGCCCCCGGCCCTGCGCGCTGCCCTGGCCGCCGTCGCCCCAAACCGCCTGGCGGAGATGGAGAAGCACAAAGACGAGGCCTTCGCCGCGATGGCACAGGACAGCAAGATCAGCCATGTCCACACCTGGCTGGCGTTCTGGGCCCGGGAAGTCGAAGTCGAGCGGCGGCCCGATCTCGCCCAACGGCGGAATCACGCGTTGAGGTCGCTCCACACGACCACTGGCAAGGACGATCCCGCGTTCCGTGCCGCGATGGATGAGCTGAGCGCCGTTGAGGCCGAAGCGGACCAGGCGGTCAGTGGGTGACCTGGCGGTGGGAGTACGACCCCTCACAGGAGTACGTCATCGGCGGGGCCCCGCCGGCGTTCGTCGCCGAGGTCGAGAAGAAGGCTGAAGAGCTGGTCCGGGCCGCCTCAGCGAAATATCTGGACGGCACGACGTACCAGGACGTCGGCCCCGGTGCGGCGATGCAGCCCGTTACCGGCGGAATGTTCCTCTACCTCGTGGTGCCCCGCCATGAATGCGTGTATATCCGGCAGGTCCAGTACCTCTAACTGGCCTTTGGCTTAGCCAAGAGGGGAGTGCCTCCCGTCCCAGCTCATGTTCCGGACGCTGCTGCTCGGGTTCTTGAAGACACATCGGCCCGCCACGCTGGAAGAGGTAGGAAGCACCGTGTATCGGTTCCAGAACGATGGGATCCGCGTCGCGGACCAGCCGCGGAGCTGACTCCGGGCGTGGCGAGCCCGGCCCGGGCCGAGGAAGTACGCGGCCGGGCCGTTAGCTGGGGCTTACAGGTAGCGATCGAGGGGTTCGGCAGCGAAGATGCCGTCGTAGAGCACCGCGTTGGTCAGCACGAACCGCTCGGCGCGGCCGCCCACGACGTGGGCGAGGACGGTGCCGGCTGGCCGGGTGCTGATGAGCTGCCCGGGATGCCGCGGTCGCCTGGGGGCGAGCAGGGTGTAGCGGCGGATCGAAATCATGATCGTCCCTCCGGGAGCGGGAGCTTTCGACGGGCAGCTCCTCGCCCTTTGAGGTGGCTCGCGGCTCCCAGGACAGCAGAAGAGCGGAGACGTGCTCTGCGCGGCCGCCCGGACCCGCCACCGGCGCGTACGGGGCGGTGCGGCTGGCCGGGCGCAACGACTACACGCCAGACGCCGACGACGGCTCGCCCTTTTCCGGAGTCCGAAGCCTGGCCGTCGTAGCGAGCCCCTTCTGCCGGATGGTGAGCTCCCTCAAACAGACCTTCACCGCGTCCCGGGCGAGCCCCTGATTGGTGACCTGCCAGCGGTACGGCTCGTATCGTTCGCGGCCCAGGCGGACCCACCAGTCCATCAAGCCGAGCGCATCCGGGCTGGTGCTGTCGAGAGGGGCGGAGCGGGCGTGACGGATCAACCCGAACTCACGGAGCCGCTGGCAGCCGTCCTCCCAGGCGTCGCGGCGCAGTCCGAATTCCTCCAGACGTGCCTTCCCGTACAAGTACACCCCAGCTTCGGCGTGCGTATCGCGGGCCCACTGGCTGCGGGCCTGCAGGATGAGCCAGGTGGCGATCTCGGACGGGTTGAGTACCTGGATCCATCCATTGAGGAAGAAGTCAGCGGGGACCGTGAACGTCGCGTCGGACAGGTGGTTCGCGGGCACGGTGTATGTGTCGGGCGTCTGGTGGTTGCCCCTGCCGGTCTCCTTCATGAGCGAGAACTGTTCGTATAGTCGCCGACCGCCGTTTTTAGCTCGCGGCACTTGGACCAGCGCCCGCTCGGACTCCCCGGGGCCCAGTTGGTCCTTGTCGGCTCCAAGTTCCTCCAGGGTTCTCAGGGCCGCCTGGATCTGCCGAAGGCGCAGGTGAAGCCCGTTTCTGTCCTGCGCGGTCTCGTGCATATACGTCTTCGATTGCGTGTCGTACGCCCCGTCGATCGCAACGAAGTCCGACCAGGAGCCCCTGCCCGTGAGCGGACGGTCGCTCACCCACGGCTCGTCCACTGGCAGTCGGCAGTGGGCCTCGAAGATGGCCAACAGGTAGAAGCGCTGCGCGACCCCTCGGGGCAGAACCAGCTGGGCCGCAGAAGCCCGCTCGGTGGTGTCGCTCCGCCGCTGGACCAGGTCAGTGCGGAGGACGACGCGCGCTGGTTTCCGGCCGCGTGTCCAGACGGCCTGGAGCGCCGCGCACGCCCCGGCGACGGCCCTGTTCCTGTCCATCTCCGTCAGGCGCCGAAGTCGCCGCTCGTTGGTCTCCAGGGCGTCAGCCACATGATCCCCCGTCTGAACGTTTTGATCCCAACGTTTTGATCCGCATAAGAGAACTCTATCTATATACACATAGATGTCTGGGTGCGGATCAAAACGTTTTCAGCACCCCACCGGAGGGCCTCCACGGGGGAGGAACATGGTGTTTAGAAGCCCCGTGGGGGCTCGGCGGCAACGCCGTTCGCAGACATGCGAACGGCCCCGGGGTTCAGCCGGGGCCGCTCCAATTCGAAGAACTCGATCTATCCAATGAAGGAGTTTTACGTGACCCACCGTACAACTCGCACCACCTCATCAACCAACCCACCCGAGCCACTGTCCCAGCGATGGGCGCTCATCTTCGTCGGCGCCATCGTGGTGGGGGCGGTCGTCTTTGTCCTCGGTGGCCCCGTGGCCGGACTCGGTGCCGCGGGGTGCACCGTACTCGGCCTGCACAAGGTGCTGGCCTAGGCAGTTTCGTTTGGATCATCTGATCGTTGGTCTGGGTATGCCGTTGACTGACGCGCAGTGGGCGCGGATCGAGCCGTTACTCCCGGGCCGGACGCCGAAGTGAGGTGGCCGGTGGCGGGATCACCGTGAGGTGATCGACGCGATCGCCTTCAAATTCCAGACCGGCTCGCAGTGGGTCCACCTTCCGGAGAAATACGGCAACTGGCGCGGCGTCTACAACCGACTGCGGATGTGGGCCGTCGACGGCACCTGGGAGCGGGTGTTCACCACGCTGATGGCCCAGGCCGACACCGACGAGGACCTGAACTGGGCCGTCTCCGTGGACTCCACCGTCGTGCGAGCGCACCAGCACGCGGCCGGGGCCCGCAAAAAGGGGCCCTGGCCGACGAACCGGACGACCATGCCATCGGACGGTCCCGTGGCGGACTGACCACGAAGATCCACTTGGCCGCCGACGGCAACTGCCGGCCCCTGGCCTTCCACCTCACCGCCGGGCAGGCCGGTGACGCACCCGCCTTCACCCAGGTCATGGCCCGCCTACGCGTTCCCCGCCCGGCAGGACGGCCCCGCACCCGCCCTGACCTGGTCCTGGCCGACAAGGCGTACTCCTCCCGCGCCATCCGCGAGCACCTCCGCACGCGCGGGATCCGCACCGTCATCCCCGTCCCGGCCGACCAGCAGGCGAACCGGCGGCGGCGCGGCAGTAACGGCGGCCGACCACCGGCCTTCGACCGCGAGGCATACAAGCAGCGCAACACCGTTGAGCGGTGCATCAACCGCCTCAAGCAGTGGCGCGGTATCGCCACCCGCTACGAGAAAACCGCCACCATTTACCTCGCTGGCCTCCACATCGCAGGCATCTTCCTTTGGTCCACCCGATGATCCGACGGAGCCGACGGGAAGTCGCCGAATGGCCCGCCGCCTGTCACAGCGAACGGCCAGGGGCCTCGGCGCTGCACAAGCGCATCACTGACGACCGGAATTGCTCCGCCGCGCCCTGCGACTCCATGCGACCGATGCGGATCTGCTGGTCGGCGGCGTGGCCGAGTGCGATTACCGCGGCAACCAGCCAACCGATCTCCAGGCCGACCGTGAACTCGCCGCTGGCGCGCCCACGGCGGATCAGATCCTCCAGACGCTGCTCGATCGGCACGTGACGTGCTGCGTCGGCCTCTGAGTCGCTGTCTGAATGGCCGAACGCCGCCTGCTCGGCCAGCAGGGTTCCGGCCGCGGTGAGGAATCGGCCGAGGGCCTCAGTGGCCGTGCCGGCCTCAAGATCAGCAGCATCCAGCACGGCGAACGCCCGGCGACTCAGCTCATCGCGCACCGACGCAAGGAGTACCTCACGGGTACCGAAGTGCACGTAGGCGGTCTGCCGTGTGACACCAGCGACGGAAGCGATCTCCGCCATGCTCGCCTCGGGGCGCTCGGCAAGCACCCGGACCGCTGCCGACACCAGGGCGGCACGGTTGCGTTGGACCTCTACCCGCTGACGGCGACGCCTTATCTCTGACACGATTGACAACTATATGGCATACCTCAAGACTGACAGGCATGTCAGAAATAACTGAGCTGGCGGCGCGCCGCCTCCTGATCGACTACACCCGTGACATGGCTCTCTCCGACGAGGAGCCGGAACGGATCGTGGGTCGTACCCTGACCGACGATGCGGTCTGGATCACCGACGGCACTGAGCTCACCCGCGACCAGCTGATCGCGCACGCGACCCCGGCCCGCAAGAACGTCACCGCCAGCGACATGCGGATCGACGATCTCCTCATCGACGGCCGCCGATTCGCCGCACGCTGCTGCCTCAGCGCGCAACACCGCAAGCTAGGCCACGCGGTAATCGAATGGCTCCTGATCGGCGAGGTCGCCGAAGACGGACGGATACGACGAATCCACCAACTCGGTCATACGCCCGTTACCGATTCGGAGACGGGGGAGTGATCCACCTGCGCACCCGGCTCGTCCAGGGCCTCGCTCTGATGTCCACCGGCACCCTCGCCGGCGCATTCGGCTACGGAGCGGCCAACCTCGTTCCCACCTTCAACGCCGTGCCGCTCGACTTGAGGCTTTCCTTCCACACCCAGTTGATGCAGATGAACGGCATCACCATGCAGGGCGCCATGGGCATATCGGCGCTTAGCGCCTTCGCGCTGGCCGCCAAGACGCGTGGCACCTCACGGCGACTGGCCGCAGGGGCTGGGGTCCTCACTGTCGCCTCCTTCTTGATCACCCGTCTCGGCAACGTCCCCATCAACGGCCGCATCAAGCAGTGGGCGGCCACCTCGGCGCCCGCCGATCACGCCGAAATCCTGGCTCGGTGGGAGACGTTCAACTACGCACGCACAGGCACCGCATTCGCTGCCTTCGCGCTGCTGATCTTTCTCTCCCTGCCCCGAAGCCACACTGCTCAAGATCCAAACGAGAGGCCCTAGCCGGAGAGCCGGGGCGTCCTTGCGGGCGTCCCCGCTCGGGCTCACCTGCTACAGATATTCGCTCTGTTACCCGTACTCGCTGATCGTCGGCCAGGGAGAACGCGCCCGCTCTTCGACATGACAAGCACCTGTTATCTCACCGAGGCCCGCGCGGAAGTCGGTCAGCGCGCCGCGCCCTGTGCGCGGATGAGCGTGGTAGCTGTCAGTCATGGTGTGGACGCTGCCCGAGCCGATGCTCGCCGAGGCCGTGAACAACCCGGCGCTGCCCCTGGGCTTCGCGGCTGAGCCGAAGTGGGACGGCTACCGGGCGCTTGTGGCCCGGCATGCGGACGGGCATATCGTGATCCGCTCGCGGCGCGGCACCCTCATGACGACGGCCTTTCCGGAGATCACCGCCGCCGCATCCGCTTCTCTGCCTGCGGATGTCGCGTTGGACGGCGAGCTGATCGTCTGGGAGGAGGGACGGCTGGCGTTCGAGCGACTGCAAGGACGGCTAAACCGCACCGCTGCAGGTGCCGCAGCATTGGCCGCCCAGTGGCCGGCCCATTTCGTGGCGTTCGATCTCCTGCGTCATGGCGCCACCGACCTGACGAGCCGCCCGTACGCCGAGCGCCGCGCAGCACTGGAGCAGCTCTTCGCGGACTGCGACCTGGGGCCGCCCTGGGCGCTGTGCCCGTCGACGACCGATCCGCAGGTCGCGGCAGAGTGGCTGTCCTGGTCAGCGGTGGGTATGGAGGGGCTCACCTTCAAGCGACTGACCCAGCGCTATTTGCCGGGCGAGCGTCGATGGCAGAAGTACCGCTCCCGGGCCAGCACGGAGGCGATCGTGGGTGCGGTCAGCGGCTCACTGTCGGGGCCCACCACGGTGCTGCTGGGACGATTCGATGCCGCCGGGCGCCTGCAATACGTCGGCCGCAGCACGGTATTGGCACAGAAGTCGAGCCGGACCCTGGCCGAACAGCTCACCCGGACTGCGGGGGAGCACCCGTGGACGGGGTGGTCGTTCTCGGCCGGCTGGGGCAGTAAAAGGAGCCTGGTCGTGGAGTTGGTGGAGCCGCTGCTGGTCGCCGAGGTGGCTGCGGACGTGTCGCTGGATTCGTCGGGGCGGTGGAGGCATCCCGTGCGCTGGCTGCGGGTGAGATCCGACCTCGCCACCGGCGACGCGCCGCTGTTCGGATCTGGCAACCGGCCCGCCACCGGCTGAAGGTGCGTTGCGCGGCGCGCGTGCTGCGGATGCGGGTGGTGGGGGTGGCTGGCAGGGTGAAGCGATGGATCAGCATGCGCGGATCGTGGTGCACCCGATGCTGGACGGCGAACGCCGGGTTACTCTGGACGGGGAACTCGTTGGCCGTGCCGTGGTGCCGGGCGACGTCGTGGCGTTCGCC
This sequence comes from Streptomyces sp. H39-C1, assembly GCF_027158125.1. Lineage (NCBI taxonomy): Bacteria > Bacillati > Actinomycetota > Actinomycetes > Kitasatosporales > Streptomycetaceae > Streptomyces > Streptomyces sp. H39-C1. The sequence continues at coordinate 49,191 of NZ_JAPVLS010000065.1, read as the reverse complement.
GCCTTGGCTGGCTTGAACGCCACCTGGGCGTGCTTGCGCGATCCGACGATCGTGGAATGGCGTGGCGACGGCCCGGACACCTGGAACAGTCCATCACCTCACGAAGACGTAGAGCCTGTGGGACGGCCAACCGAGTGATCAAGGTGGGGCCGGCGCGGGGTATTCTCGCGATGGATGGTTCGGGTGCGGTACGCATGGGTCATGGGTCAGCGCGGGAGACCATGCCCGCGCTGGTCCTTGTCGCTCCGGGTACGGATCCATCTCCCACCCGGAGCGGACAGGCCGCCGGTGTATCGGCGCGCGGAGCTGCCTCCGCGATGAGATGCGCCAGCTCACAGATGGCTGTTGCTCGGGCGGATAGCAGCCACCTGCTGGTTCGCATCAGAACCGCCGGAAGGCGTAGGCAGACAGCTCCGCGCACCTGACGGGTGCGTCTCACGCGCTGCGCTTGCGCGCGGCGGCCTTCTTCGCCGGCGCCTTCTTGGGCGTCGCCTTCTTCGCCGTCGATTTCTTTCCGCCGCTGGCCTTGGGTGTGCCGCTGGCCGCGGTCTTCTTCCCGGACGTCTTCTTTGCGGCGGCCTTCTTGGCGGTCTTCTGCGTCGGGGCGATGTCGTGGACGGTGGCGTCCTGACCGCGGTTCTCTTTGGCCTGGGCCAGGCTCGCCTGCAGCGCCTCCATGAGGTCGACGACCTTCCCGGCCGCGGGCGCGGGGGCGCCGGCCGGGGCGACTTCAGCGCCTTCGACTTTGCTCCTCACCATGTCCGCCACCGCGGCGGTGTACTGGTCTTCGTAGGCGTCCAAGTCCGCGTCGCCCAGTGCGTCGATCAGGGCGATGGCGGCGTCGATCTCGTTCTCTGCGAGCTGCACCTTCGCGGTGGGGGCGGCCTCGGCCGACGGCTTCATCTCGTCGGGCCAGTGCAGGGTGTGGGCGATCAGCACGTCCTCATACGCGTAGATGAGGACCAGCTGCTCCCGGTTGTGCATCGCCACCTTGCCGACCGCAGCCTTCCCCGCTCGGGCGAGGGCCTGGCGCATGAGCACGTACGGGGTGGCGTACTGGGTAGCCGGGACGCAGTCCATGCCGAGGAAGCCGCTGATCTCGATGGTCTTGGCGGTGGGCAGTGGCATGGCGGCCAATTCGTCGTCGGTGATCTCCACCAGCGTGCCATCCGGGGTCTCGTAAGCCCGGCCGATCTCGTCCTGGTCGAGGACCTTGTCCTCCACCTCGCACTTCTTGCGGTACTGCACCGGCCCGTGGTCCGCCTTGTGCATCTGCCGAAATGGGATCTTGTGACTGCTCACGGTCGACCCAAGCTTCACGGGAATGCTGACCAGGCCGAAGCTGACCGTCCCGGACCACAACGGTTTCATCGGACCGATCCCTCCGCTGAGCAGGTCATATTCCGACGCTATGGCCGCACCCGCCGACCCGCGACCGCAGCGAACCAGTGACACACCGCGATGCGCGCGGTGCGTCGGGTGCGGCTCTCATGGCGGCTCAGAGCGTGGTTGCCGAACTGTCAGCGCAATCCGAAAGGCGCGCCGTCGGAGAACGGAGGCTTGTGGCTCTACTGGCTCTTGAGGAAGTCCCTGACCAGGTCGGCAATTTCTGCTGGGCTCAGTTCGCGGGTCCACTTGTGGGTGTGCGTGTGACATCTGATCGCAAACCTCGTGGATCCGTCGTCTATGAGGATTGGGCGCTGGATGTAGGGGCGGTCGATACAGCCCTCGTGTCCTTCGGTCGCCTCGAGGTGCGCTGCGGCCAGCGCAGTCTGGTAGCGGCGAGGAAGGGTTCGTTCCCGGTGGCAGGCAGGGCACTGGAGGAGATGGGACACGCTGCCGTCCTGGTCCAGGAAGTGACGTCCTGAGCCTTCGGCCCCGTTGCATCGGGCGCACAGGGGGCCGCGGACGTAGCCATGCTCATGGCAGTGATCCCAGACCGACGCCGGACTGCTCTTGCAAAGCCGGCACAGGTAGTCGGTGGCACGGTGTGTACTGCGAAGGGACGCGTAAAGGGAGCCGTGGAGATGTCCTGCGTAGGTGGAGTGGGAAGATGCCGAGCACGCAGGGCAGACAGTGACGTATTGGGTTGGGCCGGGTGTTCGCCAGTCCCTGTTGTCGGGGCCTTTTTCCCCGCAGGAGAAGCACAGGCGGGCGGCGGCCGTCAGTTCCTTCTCCAGGTCTTCCCAGCGGTCTAGAAGGTCGTGGTAGGCGCGGGGGAGCATCCAGTGGGTGCCTGACCAGGTCAGGAGACCCAGTGGTTGGGTGGTCGCGATGGTGTTGCCGCCCGCCCGCACTTTGAACTGCGCCAGGGTGAGGCCGTGAGGCAGGCCATCGGCGCCGAGGTCTCGGTGGGCGTAGCTCTCCGCAGGACGGATGAGCTGGTCCACTGCGGCCTGATGTGCGGCAGCGTTGTACATCCATCTTCGGATGTCGCGGCGCCAGTCGTTCCGCGCGTACCAGTCCCCAAGATCAGGACCGTACTGTCGCTCGGGGAGATCAACTCTTACCAGGTCCTGTACATCCACCGGGAGTTCCACAAGGGACTGGGCAGCACGGCGTATGTCTCTGTCATCGAATCCCCAGGAGCCCTTGGACTTGAAGCCACGCAGGGCTACATCGCCGACTACGACGTGCCCGTGGCGGACGAACACGCCACGGATGGTCAGGTCGGCCGGATGGATGGGTATGACGCACCCCTTGACCAGCTCCACGAGGGTGGACCGGGCCAGTTTCGGGCTCATGTGCATGCCCGGATGATGACAGCGGGTACTGACACCATGCTGCGCATCCAGGCAGACAAGGAGGTGGAAGCGCTGGCCAAGGCTACCCATCAGGATCTGCACAAGGTCAGCTGAGCCAGGCCCCGCTCGGGGTGCAGGGCAGCGTTCAGGCGCTGCGCTTCGCGGATCGTGTGCTGGTGTTCTTCGCTGGGGGCACTACCGAACGCCGCCGTGGTGAGAGCACGTGCCGCGGCCACGCGACGGCGAAACGGATCCCTCCCGACAGAGCGAGCCTGGCCCGGCGTAGACCGGGCTCGGCACTACCAGCTCGACCGCGGTCGTCGTTGCGTCCGGGTAGGCGGGTCCGGCGGGTCGGTCGTGGTTACCGCCGTAGACGATGAGGAGAAGGATCAGGCCGATCACCGGGACGGCCATGACGGCGTAGCCGATGGCCATCACTTTCGGATCCGTTCTGACGTACATAGATCTCCCCCGGTCTGCTGGCTATTGTCCCGCCGCGGCGTCGGCAGGTGGTGTTTCCACCCGCTCACGTCCTCCGGGCAGCACTCGCCGACGACTTGCAATACGGAGATCTCGAGGTTGAGCCGCTTCACATGGTCAGCGACGTTGCTGCAGGTGACGGTGTCGCCCGGCGTGGGGCGACCGGGTGTCAGTGGGGGCGCATAGCGTGGTGGGCATGCCCACTGCCGAACTTCCCGCCGACCTGGTCGCGCTTCAAGCGGCATTCCAGGACGCAGACGCGGCCGTGGCCGCCTACGTCGAAGCCACCGACCACGCCCCGGTGGATGCACCCGCCGACGGCCAGGAACCGGCCCCCAGCCGGAAGGTGTGGAGCGACGAAGAATCTGATGAGTTGGAGCGCCTGCGGGCCCTCCGGATGGCAGCCCTGAAGGCCCTGTGGGGACACCCCGTGGTGACGGCCGCCATGGCCGGCGGCACCTGGAAAGACCTCCACATCCAGCTGAAGAAGGCTGTCAGCGCGCCTGGGTGGGCGTAGGACCTTCGTCCGAGCGAGTCTCTCGCCCGGGACATCATGTCGGCGCGCATCGTGGTCGGACGGGCCACGGAAGGTGGTCCGTAGTCAGCTCGCGGCCGGGTGACGTGGTGCCAAGGTGGCCGGCCGGACGGCGCCACTGCCGAATCGGGCGTTGGCGCGGTCGATGACCGGTTCGATGGCCATGCGGTCCGCTCTCACCTGGTCCAAGGTCAATTGCTCGGCTGCCGTGGCGGCGGGTCGAAGGTCTTCGACGCGCAGTGCGACACGGCGGACGCGGGCCCGCTGCAGGCTCAGTGCCGCGTACATCCGGTATGCGGCTCCTCGCAGGTCGTCGTTGTGGGCGGTGGGGATGAGGGTGCAGGTGCGGGTGGTGCTGGAGCGGTCGGCGTAGCGGAGGGTGAGGGTCAGCGCGCCGGCGACCTGTTCCTCGGTCCGCAGGCGGGCTCCGAGCTGGTCGCTGAGGTCCAGCAGGACGCGGCGGTGCTGGTCCGGCTGGAGTTCGTCCCTGGGGAAGTCGTGCTCGGCGCTGAGCGAGCGGGCGGCGGCCTGGGGGGTGACCGGGCGCGGGTCGAGGGCGTGGGCACGCTCGTGCAGGGCGCGGCCGGCAGCTGCGCCCAGCAGCCGCTGGACGGTCAGCAGCGGGGTGTCCGCCAGGTCTCCGACGCGCCGCAGTCCATGGCGTGCCAGTACTTTCGCGGTGGCCGGTCCCACACCTGGCAGGGCGCTGATGGGTTGCGGGCGCAGGAACTCCTCGATGGCGGCCGGGTCGGAGTCGATGACGGTGATGCCGCCGGGCGGTGTGGCAGCACAGGCCATGGCGGCGATCAGGCGGTTGGGGCCGCAGCCCAGGGTGACCTGCAGGCCCAGCAGGGCGAGGACGCGGACGCGGATGAGTTCGGCCAAGGAGCGGTCGTCGCGGTCGAAGTACCGTCGCGCACCGGTCACGTCGAGGTCGGCACCGTCAGGCGGAAGTACCTGAAGGCGCGGTGAGATTCCTTCCAGAATCGCCATCGCTTGGTCGAAGAGCTCCGGGTCCTCGCCACGGGTGTGCAGGTGCGCGTGGATGATGTGGCGGGCGGTTTGTTCCATGCGGATCACCCGGCGCTTCCGGAGCTGGTGTGCCCGAGGGATTTCAGATTCGCGGACCGTGTACCGGCGGACTGCAGGTCCGCCCACGGATGCAAAGTGGCGCCGCTGGTTCCGTTGACGAGGGTGCGCCGCGGGGATTGGGCGGGCGTGGCTTCGGGGCGGATGTCGCCCAGCAAGCGCAGGACGGCTTCGGGCCCGTCGTCCCGGCGGGCGGCGGCGAGGGCTTCGAGGTCCCAGACGCGGGTGCCGACGACGGTGCGGCGCGGTCCGCGGCGCTGGACCGTCCCGCGGACCAGGAGCAGTCCGCTGTGGAAGATGGTGTGAGCGCAGGCGGGGTGGGCGTCCTCGAAGAAGGCCAGATCGACGAGGCCAGAGCCGTCCTCGAGGGTGACGAAGATGATGCGCTTCCCGGACGCGATGGGCGGGGTCTGGGTCGAGGCACGCACCCCGGCGACCAGGACGCTCTGGCCGGATTCGAGAGCGCCCAGGTGGGCGGCGTCGGTGGCGCCGACCTCCCGTAGCAGCCGGTGGTGGTGCTCCATCAGGTGCTGGCTGACGTCAATGCTCAAGGTCTCGAGCTCCGCGCCGAGGGCTTCACGGCCGGTCATCTCCGGCAGGCCGCTGGGGGCGGAACTGGTACTGATGTCCTGCAACGGCAGCTGCCCGTCGCCCTGGTGACCACGGGCGTGACGATGGAGCTCGGCGATCTGCAGGAGCAGATCCCGGCGGGTCAACGACCCGCGCAGAGCGTCCAGCGCCCCGACTTCCGCGAGACGTTCCGCGGTCGGCCGTGCCGGGCGGGCCCGCTGCCACAGGTCCTGCAGTGAGGCGTAGGGCTGGGCGGATACCAGCCGGGCAACCTGGTCCTCGCTGATGCCTTTGACCGCGGAGAACGCCAACCGCACACCCCAGGTGTCGTTGTCCATCTTCTCCACGGCGTGGGTGGCCCCGGAGTGATTGACGTCGACGCCGAGGACAGGCACGTTGTGCCGTCGGGCATCCGCGACGATCACCCGCTTCGGCCACATCCCCGGATCGTGCTCCAGCAACCCGGCGTACAGGGCGGCCGGATGATGCGCCTTGAGCCACGCGGACTGCAGCGCCGGCACCGCGAACGCGACCGCGTGCGCGCGGCAGAACCCGTACGACCCGAACGCCTCGATGATCTCCCACACCTCATCCAGGACCGCCGGGGCGTAGCCGCGGGCACTGGCTTCCCGGTGGAACCACTCCCGCAGCTTCGGCAGCCGGCTCTTGTCGCCCAGAGCGCGGCGGGCAACCTCCGCGAGAGCCCGGTCGCAGCCGGTGAGGATCGCGAGCATGTCGATGATCTGCTCGTGCCAGATCGTCACTCCGTAGGTGTCGGACAGGACGGGTTCGAGGTCGGGGTGCGGGTATTGGGGGGCGGCGCCGTGGCGGGCGGCGATGTACTGGGCGGGCATCCCGCCGGCCACCGGGCCCGGACGGAACAACGAGATGTCCGCGATGACGTCCTGCGGGTCACGGGGCTGCAACCGGCCCAAAAGATCTTGCTGGCCGGGGCTCTCCAACTGGAACAAGCCGATGGTGTCGGAGGCTTGGATCAGCTTGAACGCGAAGAAGTCGTCCAGCGGCACCTGGTGGGCATCATCGAGGTCGATGCGCTGACCCGTCGTGCGGTCGATCTCCGCGACGGCGTGCGCCATCGCGGACTGCATCCGCACCCCCAGCACATCCAACTTGATGAGCCCGAGGTCTTCGACGTCCTCCTTGTCGGCCTGCACCATCGGGTATCCGCCCGGGGTGGGCTGCACCGGCAACCGGTCCAGCAGGGTGGCGTTGCTGACGATGACGCCGCACGGATGCATCGCCATCCCCCGCGGCAACGCGTCCAGGCCCTCGGCGAGCTCCCACAACGGCCCGAACTGGGTTGCCACCGCGGACAGGTCCCGCAGTTCCGGCAGCTCGGCCATCGCTGTGGTGATGTCGCAGGCCCGGATGTGCGGAAACGACTTCGCGATCCGGTCCACGCTGTCCGGGGCGATGCCCAGAGCCAGGCCGGTATCACGCAGGGCGTGGCGGGCCCGGTAGGTCTCCGGCATCCCGGTGACCGCGACGCGATCCGTACCGAACCGCTCGATGATCCGGTCGTAGACCTCCAGACGGCGAGCGGACTCCACATCGATATCGATGTCCGGCAGCGATTTCCTCCGGGCGCTGAGAAACCGCTCGAACAGCAGATGGTGCTCCAGCGGGTTGGCGGTAGCGATGTACAGGGCGTGGTTGACCATCGAGCCGGCACCCGAACCGCGGGCGGCGACCCGGATCCCCATCTCCCGCACATCCGCTACGACGGCCGCCACCGTCAGGAAGTACGTGTCGTACTTCAGGCTGGCAATGACCGCGAGCTCCTCTTGAAGCCTCTGCACGGCGGCGGGGTCGCGGTCCAGGCCGCGCCGGACCATGCCCGTCTCACACCGCTCGCGCAGCAACGCCGCCGCCTGTCCCGGACCATCGCCGGCGCCGACCACGGACGGCTCGGGAAAGTGCGGAGTGCCCAGCCCCAGGTCCACCACCGGGTCGATCCTGCACTGCTCCGCGGTCCGCACCGTCTCCGCGATCAACCGCTGCGCTCGCTGAGGCCCGGTACCGGCTGCTTCGGCGATGCGTTCCGCGGCCGCGGTCATCGCGATCGGGTCTTTGAGCCAGCGCTCTCCGGTGTCGAGGTGCTGGCGGTCGATGGGGCGCAGCAGGCGAGCGGCGTCCAGGACGTCCGCGAGTCGATGCTGGTCGCGGTCGGCGTAGCGGACCGCATTGGTCAGCACGACCGGGACACCGAGCCGGTCGGCGAGCATCAGGGTGCGGCTGGCCAGCCGCAGTGACCCAGGCCCGGTGCCCTGCAGGCCGAACCACACCACCTCCAAGCGCAGGTTGTCGCCGACCAGCTCACGCCAAGGGGTCAGGAGCTGCTCGGCCAGGCGCTCACGGCCCGCGGCCAGGGCTCGGACGGGTTCGGAAGCCGGCCCCACCAGAACCGTCAGCCCGGCGTCGGCATGCTGCGCCAGGGCGGCCCACGACACCACCGGTGGACCCGCAACAGGGCCGGCGTACGCGGTGGAGATCAAGCGGCACAGGCGGGCCCACCCGTCAGCGTGCTGGGCCAGCAGCGTCACCCGCAGCGGTGCCTCCACCACGTGAGCGCCCCCTCGTACCGGAGTGCGCATCCGGGCCTCAGTGGGCGCATCTTGACGGGGTGCGACCGCAACATCGACGCCGAAGATCGGGCGAACGCCATGGGTGCCGCAGGCTTTCGCGAAGCGCACGGCACCCGTGACATTGTCACGGTCAGTGAGCGCCAACGAATCCATTCCGCGCTCGGCCGCACGGCGCACCAGCTGGTCGACGTGCGCGGCGCCGTAGCGGGCCGAGTAGCCCGACATGGCGTGGAGGTGCGCAAACGGCGGCATTGGCACCTCCAGTCCTCAGCCTCTCGCCCCTCCCGCGGTGTTTTCCGCCCACACCTCGATCATAACTCCCATGCCGTACATTCGTTCGATTAACTACTCTCTGCCGTTTCGGGGTGGCGGAACGATGGTTGGTGGGCGCTGCCGGGGAGGCCCGCCCGGGCGCGGGCGGCGTCACGGCTCATGTTCGGCTGGCGCCGCGCCGATACAGCCACCATGACCACCACTGCATGTACCAACCGACCCGGCTGGCTGAGTCGGTGATCCGACGACCGAACGCCGCCTTCTCCGCGTGGCGGCTGGAGTCCGACGCGGCCGACCAGGAGCGCGGGATCGTGATTCCGGTGACCGAGCTGCCCGGCATGATCGAGGGTCGGATCTGCTTGGAGCGCGCCGCGTGGCTGTGCGGCGATCCAGCGGCGCCCGGTGCCCTGCTCGAGATCCGGCGCCATATGCGCACCGGGCTCAAGATCATTCCTCAAGGGCGACCCGCTCTGTGGTGCCACGACGAACGCTGGCTCAAAGTGTCCCGGAGCCGCCGCGAGGACTGGCTCCGGGACGTCTGCGAATCGCCCACGTGCGGTCGATGCGTACCGCTCCGGATTGCCCAGGCGGGACCTCACGCATAGCGCAACGCCTCCGATGGGTGGGTCCGAGCAGTGGTCGCAGGCAGCCGGCGCGTCCGCGGCAGTGAAACGGCGCAGGCCGAGCCGGGCGTGTGACGTGAGCTGATTCGGCCGGGAGCGGGAGACCGCTCAGGCCGCCGGTGCGGCAGCAAGGCGGATGCAGGAACTGCACCGGCGGCTTCGTGCCGTCCAGCCCCACGGGGGGTGCCCCAATCTCTTTGGTCAAGGTGGATGGGTGCTGGTTTGGGCGTCTGGAACGATGTGCCTGTGCATGCTGATGATCAGGTTGGCGAGGGTGTTTCTGCGGACCTCGCGGCGTTTCTCCGGAACGCTGCCGACGGCCGTCCGGTGAAGGTCGTTTCCTCTGTCTGCGGTGGGTGTGGCGGGCGCGTGTTCTTCGTGCTCGTTGATGATGTCGAGGGCGGTGCTGAGCGGGTGTGCGCTGGTTGTGGCGGCCGCGCGTTCATCGCGGATAGCGAGGAGTTCTGGGAGGACGCGGACCCTGGCGAGGCCTGCTGTCCGTGAGGGAGTGAGGAGTTCGAGACGGCGGTCGCCTTCTCGCTCGCCGGCGACGGGTCGGTCCGCTGGGTGACGGTTGGGCTGCGGTGTCAGAAGGACGGTGCCGCTGGGGTGTATGCCGACTGGAAGATCGACTACGGCCCTACGGATCACCTCCTGACCATGGTCTAGGTCTGCGGAGCGACTGCCCGAACAGGCTGTGGCTCGTAGAAGGTGCCGTCGCGGAGCATCGCGAAGAGGACGTCGGCTCGTCGTCGGGCGAGGCAGAGCAAGGCCTGCGTGTGGTGCTTGCCCTGGGCGATCTTCTTGTCGTAGTAGGCCCGTGATGCCGGATCGCCCAGGGCCGCGAACGCGGAGAGGAAGAAGGCTCGTTTGAGCTGCTTGTTTCCTCGCCGGGAGGGCTGTTCACCCCGGATTGATGAGCCCGAGCTCCGGGTTGCCGGGGCGAGGCCGGCGTAGGCGGCGAGGTGGCCTGCGGTCGGGAAGGTGCTGCCGTCGCCGACCTCGATCAGGATGCGGGCTCCGGTCCTGACGCCGACTCCCGGCATCGAGATCAGGACCTTCGAAAGAGGGTGGTCCTCCAGAAGTTCTTCGATCCGCCCGGCCAGCAGTTTCCGCTGTTCAAGCACGGCCGTCAGCGACCCGGCAAGGCTCGGGACGATCAGTGCGGCTGCCTCGGTGCGTGGAACGACGACGGTCTGTTCGTCCAGGGCGTCGAAGATGTCCTCGACCAGCCGCTCGGCCATCCTCGGGGCCTTCGGCCGTAACACGGTGACCAGACGGCGCCGTCCGGCTGTGCGGATCTGGGCCGGGGACCCGAACCGTTCCAGCAGCGTGAGAACGGCCGGGTGTTGCAACCGCGGCCCCAGCACCCGTTCCAGCGACGGATGGATCTGAGTCAGCAGGCCGTGCAGGCGGTTCGCGACCCGGGTGGCTTCGCCGGCCAGGTCGTCGTCGAACCCGACGATCATCTCCAGCTCGGCGATCGTTTCGTCCTCGCCGTCGATGCCTCCGGGCCCGGTGACACCACCCCCCGGATCATCAACCGCAACAAGGGGGGAAGTCATGCCGGACCCGAAGGCCGGAGGCCCCATTGCGGAGCCACGACAACGGTAACGGGGGGGGAGGGCGCGGACGGGGAATCGGGCCCCTACGCGGGGCGTTCGACGGCGAGCGCAGCGCCCGCGTGCACACGGTAAGAGCCGCCGTCGGTGAAGACCAGGACGACACGGGGTGCTGCGAGGCAGGAGAAGTCGTCGCGCACATTGTCGACCACGCGCTGTTTGCCGTCGAGGGTCACGACATCGTTCTTCTTCACGGTGCACGCAGTGTGCGGGACGGCGGCCACGGCGCCGCTCACCTCCCCGGCGCCTGCAGGGCGTCGGCCGCGAGATTGATGACCTCGGCGAGCCGCGACGCCAGCGATGCGCTGCAACCGCCGAGGGTGACATAGCCGGTCCCGTCGACCGGCATCCCGCTGTGCAGCGACGGCAAGGCAAGGTCGAGCCGGGCGAGGGCCGCCTTGAGGGCAGCTGCGGCCGCATCGCCGGTCGCGCTCGCGTGCTGGTCCCGCTTCGCGCGGGCGGCCTTGTCTTGGGCGGTGCGGGTGGTCATTGGACAGCTCTTTCGTGTGCGGCGTCGGTGAGGGCGATCAGGTGATGCGTGAGCTGGCCGACATCGACCAGGCGCAGCGGGGTGGTTCGAGGGGCGCTGATCCAGTGCGCCGAGATGCTGCCGTGGCCGGTGGTGGGCATCAGCAGGTACCGGCCGGCGGACAGCACCCGGACGCCCGGGACCTCGGCGGCGCACGCGCCGGTGCCGGGCGCGACCATCACGTACAGCAGATCCCGCAGGAGGTCGGCCAGGACGGGGTAGCCGCTGCGGGTGCCGACCCGCATCGCCACCAGCGCGTCCAGGCCGAGCGTGCATGAGTCAATGGCTACCGCGTCCCATTGCCGGCCACACTCCGCCCAACCGGTGGCATCGGTGCCCCGCGCCCACCGAGCACGGCACCGGGCATCAGGGACTGCCAGCTGGTGCCATGAGGCAGCGGGGGCGGGGGCCTTCGCCATGATGGCCATCCTCGGGGTGGGTGTTTGGGTCCCTTCCACGCAAGCAGCCGAGGACATCCGGGTGCGACGCCAGGCCGATGTAAGAACGATGCAAGAGCGCCCGGAACGGGTGATCCGGCGCCAAGGCCCGGGCATGAGGCCGGTGGGAGCGGTACGGTCGCCGCACCCGTCCGACCCACGGATGCTCCGGAGCCTGGCATGGCCGACCGCCGCAATCCCCCCAACGCCCGGCTGCGCGCTGTGCGCGAGGACGAGTTCCAGATGTCCCGCGCCGAGTTCGCCAAGGCCGTCATCGCCACCGGAACAGGCATGGGCGAGAACGTCGGCTGCACCTCCCGGCTGGTCGCGGCCTGGGAGGACGGCGACGTCAGCTGCCCGCGCGCGGTGTACCGGCGGATCCTGACCACCATGGCCGGCCGCAGCAGCGCTGAGCTCGGCTTCCGGCACCCCAATCCGGCACGGACAGCCGGAGCGGACGGCCCCCATGAACGGGAGAGTGCGGTGGAACGGCGTGCGTTCCTGCTCGACAACGCCGGGGCCGCCCTGGCGCTCCCACTCTGCTCCAGCACCGCGCCGCCGGGACGGATCGGAGCGGGCGAGGTCCGTGCCGTCACCCACGCCGTCGCCACGATCTTCAACCACGACCGCGACCACGGATCGAGCCCGTTGCGCCAGGCCGCCAGCCAGGCCCTGCACACCGCCTACCAGTGGCTGCAGGGCGCCACGTACACGGAGCGCACCGGCCGGAAACTTCGTTCCGCTACCGGGGCGCTGTCGATCGCGGCGGGGTGGCTGAGCTACGACTCCGGCCGGGCTGGGGACGCTCACAGCCTGTACGGCGAGGCTCTGGCCGCCGCTCGGATCGCCGACGACCCAGCCCTGGAGGCCCACGCGTTCGGCTGCCTGTCGCTGCTCGCCAAGGCGAAGGGACGACCACGTGAGGCGATCTCCGCAGCCCAGGGCGCGCAGAGTGTCGCCCGGGCTCTCGGCTCCCCACGCATGCTCGCCCTGTTCCACCTACGCGAGGCCGGCGGGTGGGCGCTGATGGGCGACTTGGGCGCCACCGACGCCGCGATCGTGCGCACCCACCGCCTTTACGCTCAAGGGCCCTCCGAAGCCGACCCGAACTGGCTGGAGTTCTTCACGCCGGGCGAGCTCGCCGGCTTGGAGTCGCTCGCCCGCGCCGATCTCGGCCAGCACGAACGCGCCGCTACCGGCGCCGAGCAGGCCGTTCTGCTACACGGCACCGCGTACGCCCGCAACCGCGCCCTGTACACAGCCGACGTTGCCATCCAGCATGCGGTGAGAGACCGGCCCGAGCCGGAGGCAGCAGCCGAAGCCGCGGGCCGCGTCCTGGCGTTCCTCCCCGAGGTGCGCTCCGACCGGCTACTGCAGTCCCTGCACGGAGTCGCCGGCGCGCTACAGCGACATCACCGTGTCCCTGCGGTCGCCGACTGGATCGAGGAGTACCGCACCACCGCCACCGGAGGAGGACGGGCGTGACCACCCCGAGCACCCGCGCAGACGTCGTGATCCGCACCTACGGACCCGGACAGGTCCCACCCTTGCTCGACACCCTCGCCGACATCTGGTCCGACGCCCACCCCGAACTCGTCGACAACCCCGGCGCGACCACCGACGGCCTATCCGCCGACGCGCTACGCCGCCAGATCACCAGCCACCTCCGGCACGAGGGCTTCACCCTGGTCGCCGCGTACACGCACGGCGCCATGGTCGGCTTCGGGTACGCCTTCCCCTGCAGCGCCCAGTACTGGTACGGCAGCCTGCTGCCCGCGATCCCCGAACCCGCCCGCACCGGCCGGCTGATGGGGCTGTGCGAGCTCGCGGTCACCCCGGCCCGCCAATCCCAGGGCATCGGCTCAAGGCTCCACGCCGAACTTCTCACCGCGATCGCCCCGCAATGGTCCTCCCTGCTGGTGCGTCCCGACAACACCGGCGGCCGGGGCTTGTACGACCGGCTCGGCTACACCTATGCCGGCCCCTACCGCAACGAGCCCGACGGCCCGGTTTTTGACTTGCTGCTCCTCCAGGTCATTCAGGGCATCGGCCCGAGGCATTGACGGTGCCGCGCGGTAGCCACGATCGCTTACTGATGACGCCATACTTCGTGCACCCGGTGTACTTCGCTGGTGATCACGTCGCGCAGTTCGGTGTCGTTGCTGGGTGTGTTGCGCCCCAGAGCTGCGGCCACGCTCCGGTAGCGCGGTACTAGTTCGGGATCGTCGCCAGCGAGCAGCGCGGAGAGCAGCGGTTGGTCGGCCGGGGTGGGCTGGTCCGAGCGGATGAGCACTGGCGGGTGCGGGCGATGAAGGACCACCAGGTCGTGTTCGACCACATCGACCAGTACGGGAGACGTCGGCGAGACGCCTGTTCAGCCACCATCTGGTCGACCAGGCGCAGCGCCTGGTGGGCACCCACCACCTGATCCTCGGGCACACCACCTGGGGGCAGGCGTGAGAGGCGGCGCGGTGTCGGACGTCGACATGGAGCGGGTCGCCCTGCGGGGTGCAAGCGCGGCTGGAGCAGCTGTGCCAGCAGGCGAGGACCTGCAGCGAGACAGCCGCGGCCGCGCTGTGGACGGACCGACTGCCCGAGCTCGCCTGCGTGACTCGGCAGCAGTGAATCGCGGCGCCGTAGGCATCAAGACGTGCGAAAGGCAGCAGCCAACGAACGTACCCGCTTGGATGAGTGCCAAGTATCTGCACTGCAGGATGGCGAGGCGATGACGGTTTCCTTCGGGGTATCCAGGATCGAGTTGGTTGACGGGACCGTCGTCGTCCCGGCTTTGGATGGTATGACGGTTTTTATCGGACCGAACAACGCTGGCAAGTCAGTTCTGCTGCGTGAGCTCTCCATCCTGGTGACTTCATATCCAGGAACCCTGCACCCACAGCGTTGGGTCTCGAGCGTCACACTGCACCGGGAGGGCAGTGGATCCGAGTTCGTTTCCTGGTTGCGCGAGCGTGGCTATGAGGCTCGCCGTCAACGCGATAGTCAGCAAATCCTGCTGGCGGGCCCTTCAGACCAGGAGGGTGGAGGGTTGACGCCGGAGTCTGCTGCGATCCAGTGGAACGCCTCCCAGATCAGACCCATTGCCCAGTTCCTGATATCCAGTCAGTGGACTGATGACCGTCTGACAGATCGGACTACGTCGAATTTCTGGGATCAATCGATGCCGCCACAGCATCCTTCGCAGGTTCTATGGGACTCGGAGACCGAGTGTGGCCGGTTTTCCGATTTGATGTACCGCGCGTTCGGGAAGCCGATCGCCATCAACCGCTATGTCCCACAGATCCGTTTGCAGATCGGGTCTACCGGCATGGAGGACACGCGACCACCTGCATCGGCCGCATTGCGTGATGCATACGATGCCCTGCCCTACCTGTCCGAGCAGGGCGATGGGATGCGCGCCTTCGCCAACATCCTCCTGCACACCCTGGTAAGGCCACCGCCAGTGATCGTCATTGACGAGCCGGAGGCCTTCCTTCACCCACCCCAGGCGCGGCTACTGGGCAGATTTCTCGCCATGCATGCTCCGTCTGCGTGTCAGGTCTTGGTAGCGACCCATAGCGCCGACTTTCTCAATGGTGTCCTCGAAGGCAACGCCGCCGGCCGCAGCTCAGCCACTGCCCGGTCGCTCGCCCTGGTACGCATTTCCCGCGGTGACCACACCGTGACAGCACGGGCTCTCGCGGCTGAAGCTGTCACGGACATCCTCGATACACCGGTGCTCCGCTTCTCTAACATCGTCTCCGGGCTCTTCCACGATGGTGTCGTGCTGTGCGAAGCGGAAGGCGACTGCCAGTTCTATTCCGCGACCCTCGACACCGTCCATGGGGCGGAGCCACACAGCAATCTCACCTTCCTGCACGTCAACGGTAAAGCTCGCATTGCCAATGCAGCGCATAAGCTACGTACCTGCGGGATCCCCACCGCCGTCATCGCTGATCTGGACCTCCTCAACGACACAACGAAGGTCAAGCAGGCCCTCAACCTGCTGCACGGCCAGTGGGAGGATATCCGCGACGACCTCCTCTTGCTCCAACGGCACGCGTCCTCCACCGTTGTGGCCACCGCCGCGCGCGAGATCAAGAAAGCCATCAACACTGTCATCGGTAGCCCCGGTGGGTCAGCCGCTCTAAGCCAGCAGCAGATCGACAGCATCATCAACACAATGAAGACGGCCAACGGCTGGAAGCTTTTGAAGGCCAGCGGCGTCGACGGGCTCAGCGGTGAACCCCACAACGCCGCGAACAGACTGATCGACTACTTTGCCAACCTTGGTGTCTTTCTCGTACCCGTAGGCGAACTGGAGTGTTGGGTTCGACAGGTCCCTATGACGAATAAGAGCGCTTGGCTCTCCCAGGTATTTGACGACGGCCACTACAAAAACCCCAGTCCCGCTCTCCGTTCCTTCAGCGCTCGCATCGCCGATTATCTGGCGACCGGCAGTTAGCGCCTGTTTGCGAATACGGACCGCGCAGGTCAGAGGGCTGCGGTTCATGGTGAGAGGGACCGCAGTCGGTGTCGTCGGGCCTGAGGGGGAGACGCTGGCCGTGACCCGCACGGCGGTACGAACGGTGACCTCGGGTTTCGGGGTGCGTTGTACCGGCGTGCCTCAGCCCTCTCCCACCTCGTCCCCCGCTGCCGTGCCGGCGACGAGTGTCTCGCTGCCTTTCTTGCTGACGCCTCGCCAAGGTGAGGGTGCCCGTCGTTTGCTGAGATACGTGGGCGGGTTGCCGCTTGCTGGGGCCGATCCGCAGCTCCTCGCGGCGGTTATCGCCATCCGTGCCGCCCGGGGTGGAGTCGGAAACTTCACCGGTCAAGACCTGCAGGCCTTGCGGCTGACCGATGCCGCAGCTGCCGTCGCCGCGGTGGTCGCTCTGGGATGGCATCCCCAGGGTGACCTGCTAACAGGCGACCCGAAGACACCCGTGACCGTCTCAGTGCCGGAACTGGCAGACGAGTCGGACCCCAAGCTTCCCCTCGGGAAGCAGATGCGGACCCGGATCTCGGGATGGACCACTCGAACACTCGCCGCGAAGCCGCTCAAGAAGGCGTCACCGGCCGCACGGTTGGCCGCGCTGTTCCTCGCCGCCCACAGCTCCCGCGACCGCTGCGGCGTGCTGTCCACCGATCTTCCCGAACACTGCCGCGCCGCTCTGCCCGAACTGCTCGCCACCGGGTTCCTGCTCGAGGTGGATGACACCGTATATCGACTCGCCGAAACGGTGCGGCACCTGGCCGGCCAGTACGGCTCCTCCCACAACGACATGCCGGACGAAGGGGTGCCTGCAAAGGTGCTTGCCCAGGCGGCAAGCGACCCACTGCGCTGGGATGTCTGGAAGGATCAGGCGAGCGTGGCCTTGCGGAGGCATGTGGAGGCGGTGGAGAGCTGCCGGCTGTGCAAGGTGCGCCCGGATCGGGTGGCGGAGGCCTTCATGAGCAACGTCGTCCCTACCCAGATCTGGTCCAAGACGCTCAGCGCCTACGGCCTGTGGAAATGCAGCCAACCCGACCGCGGCCCGCGCGCGGCACAGTGGGCTGCGGATTTCCGGGCGGCACACGGGCATGGCCCCTCCGTCAAGCAGTTGTGCGACGGGCTGGGATGGGGACAGCAGAACCGGGACTTGCGGAACTTCATCGTCCAGCGGTTGATCGCCAACGAATGGCTGACCAACACCGGGCCGGTGCCTTGGACCCTGCGCCCGGGAAAGGCTGCCCAGACAGTCACCTCCGCCGCTGCCCCAGCGGTGCCCGGTGGATGGTCGGACCAGGGCGTTCGGTGACGAGGGCCGTGGCTCCGGGCGTCCGTGAGGCAGCCCGCAATCGCACCTGCTCCGATTGCCGTGCGGTGCCGGGACGAAAGTGCGCGCCCGACCGGGCGGGACGCTCTCAGCTGCACCGCAGCCGGATTCGTGATGCTCAGCGCGCGATGGAGCCTCTGCCACCGCAGCGGATCCTGCCGCCGGGGAGCTGGACCCGGATGGCGCGGGATCACCGGTGGTCTCCTGGCACTCCTGGATGACCGTGCGGAGCATGGCGGCGAACTCGGGGTCGGTGCCCTTGCGAGTCGCGACGCTGCGCAGGTAAACCTCGGCACCCCGAAGGAGACCGGAACAGGTGTGGCACTACACCGAGGCGCGGTGAGCCCGCGCTCCAGGTGATAACTCCAGGAGTGGACGTCCGTGTCCTCGTGTGGACCGACGTGCGCGTGCAGTCCGGCCCGGGGAGGGGGTAGGGCTTCGATTTGGCGCGGGCCGCCCGGTGGTTGCGATGGAATCGGCGCGGAGGAACGCCGACCCCCAGGAGGCGAAGAAATTCTCGGACCGTCCGACGGTGGGGGCAGGGTGCTGGAAGGTCTGGTTTGCTCCCGCCCGGACGGGGGTTCGGGCGGGAGCAGTGTGTGGTCCCCTTTGGTTCTCAGCACGGGGCCGACACGGCCTTCCGGACAGGAAGGTCCGACGCCAGAGGCGCCTGCTCTCCCATTGGCGGGTGTTTGGGCCGCAATTACAAGGAGTATGGGGAACTTCACCCCCAAAAGCAGTCAACACGGCATCATTCCGCATCCTCGCGGCACGCGACGTGCTCGGTGCCTCCAGGCGCCCACGGGCATTGTTCTGTAATCGCAAGATCACGTGGCGTACTTGCCTGCCCTCCCGGCATGCTGACGTCTCGGCTCCTTGATGGCGCGTCAGCACCGCCTTGGGGACGCCTTCCGGACTCAACGAGGAAGGTTTCGATGTCCAGTAAGCAAAAGCTGACCGTGATCGTGCTGATGACGGTCTTCTCATGGAGCGTGGTGATGGCTGCGCTCGGGCAGCTGGCCGCAGTGGCCACGTTGGTGCCCTCGTTGGGCCTGCTCGTGCAACAGCTCGTCCAGGTGTTCGGCGGTGGGGACTCGAGTCGCTCCGCTGACGTTGCCTCCCCGAGGGCGCGACATGACGAGGAGCGCACCCAGTGATTGCATCCTCCCCGCCGCCTGAGCGGCCGGCGGGAGCGCCTCCTGGCCGGCGCGGCCGCAAGCCAGAACCGATCTGCGCGAGCGTGGGTGTGTCCCACCGCGCCTGGCTGGAGTTGGTGCGTGCGGAGCTTTTCGCCAGCAGGCTGACCCTTCATGAGCTTGGAGAACTCGCGGGGTTCTCCAAAACCCGTATGTCCGAGCTATTGAGGGGCAAGGGCGTCTACCCGCGGTGGAAGACCACGTACCAGGTGATCCATGCGTTGGGCATGCAGCCCTGGCCGATGCGACGCTTGTGGGCGGCAGCGGCTCGGGAAGCCCAGAAGAAGGAGACATGGATCAGTAACTGCATCAATGGGGTCGGCATTGCCGAGATGCTCGGCGTGGCGCCCGTAGATCATCGGGGCTTCACCGAAGGCAACCGCGCCCCCTACACGGCGTACGCCGAGGCCTTCCTGTTCACCAACGAGCGTGCCTCCTGGGTGGTGAAGGAAGCCTTCGACATGTTGTGGCTGCGCTGGGATGCAGTTCTGGCGAGTCCGGACGTGCGAAAAAGTGCCTGGAAGCTCTTCCGCGGACGGGTCATGGAACGCGCCGGCCACACGGAGGGGCGTCCCGACCTGCGCCCCCTCGCCTTTACTGGCGCGCATGACCACACTTCGGACCTTGCGGCTCAGTTCGCTCGGGTCGGCGAGCTGCTTGCACTGTTCGAGGCATGCCGAGACCTGCCCGACACCCAGCTCGACGTGATGGTCCTGAAGTACTACGGCGGCCTGGACGACACCGCTACCGCCAATGTCCTGGGCGTCCCGCTCGCCGCTGTGTGCTCGGCCGATCGGTATGCCAAGCGCACGTTGACCCGCCTCCTCAACCTCCCCCCGGGACGGACATCTCAGTGACCACGATCGATGAACTTCTTGCCCGTGTGCTCCTCCTCAAGGAACCCGATGTGCCCGGAGATATCGTTCCGCACGACGACGCTTACCCCTCAGCCCCGCCAGACCCTGTCAGGCTGTCGTGGGACAGCAATGAGGACCCGGCTAACGGTGCAGCTGCGGACAACCTGCAGTTGCTGTGCGACATCCTCGTAACCATGACCGCAGCGATCTCGCTTCGGGACTTCATCACCGACCGGCTGCCAGCACCGAGTGGAGCTGTGGTGCTCGGCTGCATCTTGCAACTGGCCGATGATGAAGACGGTGCCCGGTTCTGGTGGCAGTACGCTGCCGGCGCGGGCGACGACACCGCGTCCTACTGCCTGTACTTGCACCATCTCGCACTCGGAGAGGTGGAGGCGGCCACCTGGTGGTGCAAGCAGACGCGCATTGACACGCAGCCCATCCCCACCGTCACCATCTCCCAGGGGCCCCAACTGCCCGATCATCTCAGCCTGGACTCCAGTACCCCGACCGTCCTGCGCGTCCTAGGCCGGCTCGTCAACCGAGCTGCGTGCTCCAGGACCGAAGTCTTCACCGCCGTCATGGACTACGTTCCCAGTGCCGTAGCGGTCGGTTACGTGGATAACCCGGACATCGAGATCCCCTTGCCGGGACCGCACTTCGCCGAACACATCGGCATCATCCTCACTGCGGCATCTGCCATCAGCGACGGCCCGCACCGGACAACAACCGATTTCCTTCCGGCCCGCCATTCGGAATCCCCCCGCGCTGAGCCCGCCCTATCCAAGGACGCAGTGCACGGTGGCAGCCGGTGGCGGGTAAGGGCGGGATCCCGCGACGACTTGCCTATACGCAAGTCGGCAACTTCCGCCAGATCCCAGCCCAAAGTCCGACCGGCGTCGGAGACCGGCCCCGTCAAGCTGGTCTGCCATTTCGCCTAGGGAGTCGGTGATGACCGGCCAGCTCTCGCAACCCCTAGATGGCCCCCGGCGCGTACGGGATTGCCGGCATAGGAGCGCGAGCAGGGCGGCCGGTGTCGGTGGCGCACCCTACTGTTCGTGATGGGTGTGTACGGGCAGGGGAGGATTCGCTTATGGCGTTGGACTTCGACAGTCGTAAGGCTCCGCGGAATCATGCGGATCTCAAGCGGCTCGTTCAGGCCGTCCGCAAGGCCAGCAAGGCGGACGAGAGTCTCTGGCTTGAGTGGAAGGGGTCGCTTGACCTCAACCCGGCCGACAGGGGCGACAAGAGCGGCCGGGCTCACGTGGCTCGGGCGATCATCGGCTTCGCGAACCGTCTCCCCGATGAGGCCGGTCGTTTCGCTGAAGGACACGGATACCTGCTGGTCGGCGTCGATCACGAGCACATGCCGGGTGTCGAACAGCACGACATCACCGAACTCGTTCGATGGATCGAACCGTACGTCGGCGAAGAGATCGGTTGGCGGCCCACCTACGTGGAGGCAGAAGGAGAAACCGGGACGGTCGCCGTCCTGGTTGTCACCGTTGACCCGCCCCGGTGGGGGGATGCCGTCCACTGCATGCGCAAGGAAGCCCCCCATCCGAAGCGGGACAAGAGCATTCCAGAGGCCGCTGTCTTCATTCGTGGAAGTGAGGGGACGACACGCCGCGCCATGGCCCGTGACCTCGATGCGCTGAGCCGGCGCCTTCTGCATCAACCCCTTTCCATGGACCTTGAGCTGCAGGTCAAGGCTGGAGCCGTCGGCTCTCTGTCGTGCACTGAGGACGAGATCAAGACCTGGCTGAAGGGGGAAGAGAAGGCGGCCCTCGCGTCGCTGCTGGCGCACCAGGCGAAGAAACCTCAGCGTCCGCCTTTCAACAAGTTCGCGTACCAGCCCATGCCGGGTCTCATGGAGATGCGGGAGACGCGCACGCCTGAGCAGTACCTCCAGGCCGTGCGCAGCTACCTGGACAAGTGCCGCGACAAACTGCCCAAGGCGATCGAAGAGGCCACAGGAGCCCGCCTGACGCCGTTGGCCCTGCGATTGATCAACCTCGAATCCACCAACTTGGAAAACATGCAGGTAGAGCTTTACATCCCCGGCAATGTTCTGGCCATAGAAGTTGGATCGGACACGGTTGCCGACAATGAGCGCTTCCCAAGATCGCTGCCTTCACGGCCTTACTACGGCTCGGTCGACCGGTTTCCCGCTGCCGCGCTCTTGACGAGCCGATATCCCACCCCTTGGGCAGCGGGCGGCCGGCGCGCCTCCATCCACATCGACAACAGCGGTTCGGCACGCCTCCAGCTTCCGCCGGTGCACCTGCGCCCTGGCCGGTACGTCGACCTCGAACCGTTCGTCGTGGTGGGTGCCCACGACGAAACCGGGCCGATCACTGCTGAATGGTCGGCCACCTGCACAAACCGTGACGGGAACATGGCCGGCTCGGTGACGCTTCCGCGGGCTGCACCGAGACCCTTCTACGAACTCTTCAGCTAGGGCACACGCCCAGGACAGGAAACGGTCCACGTGATCGGGCTGATTGCGGTAGCGATCCGCCGGGGGCGATGCCTGCGCCCTCGGCGGCCGCGCTACCGTAGGGGGCCAACCATTCGCCTCTGATGATCTTGCTTCGAGGAGCTCACCGTGCCCGAGGACCCCGTCGCCCACGGCGAGCTCGCTGCTCTCACCCGCCGCTTCGAGCAGGCGCAGGACAAGAGCGACCGTGAATTTGGGATCATCAAGAGCGACCTGACCGCCGTTCGACTCCAGGTCGGCAACCTGGATCAGAAGGTCGACAATCTGGACCAGAAGGTGGATCTGCTCGCCGGTGAGGTCCGTGGGCTCGCCGAGACGATGAAGCGCAACCAGGCACAGATCATCGAGCTGCTCTCCGGCCTGGTAGGCAAGAACCCCAACGCCTAGAGCGCGAGGCGGGTGCGCCGGGCAAGAACCAGGGTGTGCCATCGGTCGCGAGCGTGCGGCTCTCCGTCGATCCATCGCGTGCCGGAGATCGGTGTGATCGGTAGCGGAAGGTCGCCCATGAAGTGGGCGATGTCGAGGTAGTAGGCGTAGTCGCCGCCGCGGGTCAGGCCGCGAAGCCGGCTGATGCCAGCAGCCAGGCCGTCGTCGGCGCCCAGGATCGCGTGGTGGAAGCACAGGGCAAGGTCCAAGGTGGCTTCCACTGAGGCGAGACCGGCGACGGTGATGTCGGTGCGTAGCTGGCGGGCACGTTCTTCCACCAGGGTGTCGCTGGTGCCGGCGTCGCGGATGAGGGCGGCGATGCGGGTGGTGAGGGTGGTGGCGCGCAGGTCGAGGCCGGTCAGTAACTGCTGCGCGAGGTCGAGCTCGTCATCGGCGCGCTCGGGGTCGGTGAAAGCGATAACGAAGGCGCGCTGAGCTTGGGCGGTGGCGCGTTCGCCGGCGACACCGTGCACTTCGGCTTCGGTACGCGCAGCGCCGTATGAGGCGGCGGCTTGTTCCATGTCGCCCTGGACCCACCACACGTCGCCCAGGACCCGCTGTTGGCGGCCCTTCCAGCCCAGGGTCTGCGCGGCCGCGTAGGCGGTGGGGAAGTCGCCGGCCAGCCGCGCGAGGTGGGCCAGGCCGCGCCGGGCTGCAGGAGCGAGCCGGCCGCCGCCGTCGGCGACCAGCTGCATGCCACGACGGGACTCGCTGCTGCGGCCGAGGTCGCGCTGGGCTTTGGCCAGGTAGTACACGGCCAACTCAGTGAGGTCGTCGGGCAGGAGTCCCGTGGCGACGACGGCGCTGAGCCGAGCGGCGGTGCGTTCGCGGTGTTCGTGCTGGCGGCGGGCCAGCGCGCTGAGGGTCTCGACCAGGGCGTCGGCCGCCGTCTCCAGCGGTACTGCAACCCGGTGCTGGGGCGCGGGCGGGGCCAGCGGCTCCCACACCGAGTCGCCGACGTACTGCCAGGTGGCCTCGGCGAGCCAGCCCAGGTCCAGGCGGAAGTCCCGGGCGACGGCCAGCCCCTGGCGCAGGCACCCGACCAGCAGGGTGCGGCCGGGCGTCGGCGTGATGGCCCACTGCTCGCCGAGGGCGGCGAAGGCGCGCTCTGCGGCCTGCTGCCAGTCGTGCGGGGACCAGCGATCGTCGGTCTGGTCGTCGGCGGTGCGGATGGTGGAGCGGATCAAGGCGTGCAGGTGGAAGGGCCACAGACCGGCCGGGTTCTCCCGCACGAAGGGCCGATCCAGCAGCCGCAGGGCCGGCGCCTCGTGGGCCAGGCCGGCGGCGCGGGTGGCCAGGACCAGATCGAAGGCGTCCAGGAGCGACACCGAGCGCAGAACGTGCCGTTCGTCGGGGGTGAGGTCCTGCAGGGTGCGGGCGATCAGCGCGGGGAAGTCGACGTCGAAGTCGGCTGGCTGCGGGCTGCGGCCGGTGCGGCGGATCTCCAGGAACCGCATCACCGCCAGGTCCAGGTACAGCGGCAGGCCGTGGGAGCGGCCGGCGATGACGGCGCGCAGATCGTCGCCGATCAGCGGCTGCCCGCCGTGGATGAGACGGCGGGCGAGGTAGTCCTCGCAGTCTTCCGGGCTGAAGTCCCCGATCAGGACCTGCTGGGGGTGCGCGGTGGCCGGGCCGGCGGCCGCGGGGCGGGGTGCGGGGACATCGCGGGCGGCCAGTCCCGGCCAGGCTGCGGGCCCGGTCCAGTCGAGCTGGCCCTGGAGGGATTCCTCGGCCCATTGCAGCCGGTTGCGGCCGGTGATGACGAAGAGCACGTTCGGCATGAGCCACACCACGCGCTGCAGGAGACGTTCCAGATCGCGGTGGGTGCGATCACCGGTGTCCTCGAAGGTATCCAACAAGACCACCGGCACCACCCGGCGGCCGGCCGGGAGCTGGGCGAGCTCCCAGGCCAGCAGGTGCGGATAGTAGGACAGGGCGTCCAGGTCCGGGTCGGCCTCCAGCAGGTCCGCCAGCCGGGAGCAGCCGGACAGCGCGCGCACGGACTGGCGGCGCTCGCGCAAAGCGCGCACCAGCGACCCGGTGACCTGACCGACGACGGATCCCACCGTGCCGGGCAACAAAAGCGCCTGCGCGACATCGCCGAGCGCGGACTGCATCTGCTCGGGCAGCGCCTTGCCGAACCGGGACGCCAAGGTGCTGCGGCGCAGATACTCCTCCAGCGGCTCGCCGGGGTGCTGGTGCTCCCAGTAGCCGCGCAGGGCGATGTCGAACGCGGGCAGAGGACGGCCGAGGCCAGCCAGCGCGAGGCGCAGGGTGAGGATGACGCGTTCGAAGTCGGTGCCGGCCGAGCGGGCGAGGTCGATCCGTACCGGCAGGATCCGCACACCGGTGGGCCAGGACGGCTCGCCCCATTGGGCGGGGCGCTGCCCGGTGTCGGCGAGCGCGGCCTCGAGCTTGCGGGACAGGGTGGACTTCCCGATGCCGCCGACGCCGTGGAAGACCAGGAGGTTGCGGCGGGGTGCTTCGAGGTCTTCGACGTTGAAGGCCGGGTCGGCGAGGTGCTGCAGGTGGGCGGTGAGCGCGGCCGCGACGGTCTGCCACTGGCCCTGCCGGTTCGTGAACGCCTCGTCCGCGGCCAGCTGCCGGTCGTTCGAGCTGAACAGCGCCCTCAGGTCCCGACCTGCCACCACAACCCCCGATGATCACCGGCTCCCAACCTATGCCCGCCCAGAGCCTCTTGGGGAAGCATCCCTGAAGGCGGGCGCCGCTGCGGCTGATTCCCGGGCTCTGACCGGCACCCTTGCGGCAGTGCCGGTGGGGGAAGGGACTGTAGGCCATCAGACAATGGCCCCCATTGCCCCGATCCGAAGGTGGTTGCCATGTCCGACCCGGTAGACCCGCAAGGACCCCCGGATTTCTCCGCGCTCGCCGGCCCGGGAGCCGGACAAGAGCAGCGCGCGTGGGACGCGATCCAGCAGGTGGTGAGCTGGTACACCGCGCAGTTGATGACGGAGCGCCGCACGCCGGTGCCGGACGCGGAGCGGGTGGAAGAGCTGATGGCGGCCCGGCGGGCCGCGTTGGCCGATCAGCAGCGGCTGCCGGATGCTGAACCCCGTGAGGTGGCCCGGCTCGCGGGTTACTACGCGCAACTGCACGACGACCTGAAAGGTCAGTAGGCGCGGGCCATCCGGCAGGCCGGCAACGCCGGTACGGACCGTGAGAGGGAGATCCGCCGGGGCAGCAGGTGGTCGGGGAACAGCGGGCGGGCCAGCGCGGCGATGGCGGGCAGTTCCGTGCGGTGCTGGGGCAGCGCGGCGTGCAGGGCGCGCTGCCGGGTCAGGAACCGGGCCGCCTCCGGTCCGGTGTACAAACGTCTCTGTTCCGCTGCCAGCGCCCGCGCTGCCGTACCGGTCGCAACGGCAGCGCCGGGGTCGGTGATGGTTTGGTCGAGGTGAGTCAGGGTCTGGCCGTCCCTGCTGAGGACCAGCATCGAGGAGATGGCCGGATGGTTCTCGGCGCCGCGCACCGCCGCGGTGACCGCGGCGAAGCACGTGTCGTGACCGGCTGCGGAGGTGAACCGGGTGGAAACCCCGATCTGCTGCGCGGCGGCGTAGCGGTGGGCGGTGGCCTGCCGGCTGTCGGCCGCCCGCACCGCCAGCACCACCAGGTCCACGCGGTAACCGGCCGCATGGAAAGCGGCGGCACCCTGCAGGAGATCATCGGCGTGGCCCGGGGCGAGCTCGATGATCACATCCCCGCGCCGGGAGCGGACGTAGGCCTCAGCTTCAGCCACCCATGCCCGGTAGTCGGCGCGGATCGCGGCTCCCGCGTTCCGGGGTTGGTCGATCAGCAACTGGTAGTAGTCCGGGTGCATCGCCTTGAAGCTGTCGCCCGTGATGCGGGTGGGGCGACCCCGCATGGCCCGCTGGACCAGGTTGGCCGCCTGGGTCTTGCTCGCGCCCGGTTGGCCCATCACGTAGGTCGCAATGGGCTGTTCCTGGGCGGTGATGTCAGGTAGCAGGGTCGGCACGATCAGTTCGTCGAAGATCCACTGGTGCTCGTCGGCGGACAGCCGGTGGTAGTCGATGCCGGGCGGCTGCGCGGTGGGCTGGGCGATCCGGCGCACTGGCTCGGCCAGGGCGAAAGCCCGCTCGGTGTCCGCGCGCACCACCAGGCGCCGCCCCTGGGGGACCTGCTCATCGTGAAGGCGCTGTTCAGTGCTCGACAGGCTGTGGCGGAACCGTGCGGTCTCCGATGCCTGCCAGGGCCGTCCCTGTTCTGCTGCAACGGTCTGGGCTGAGCGGGCCTGGCCGGTCCAGGCGCCGTCGATGAGTTCGTTGGCGTAGAGCAGTTCGGCTCCTCGCCGCAGCACCGTCATGCGGTCGGCCAGGTGCTCGGCGTCAATCGTGGCCAGCGTGTCCAGCATGCGGTGGGAGCAGCCGCGGAGGTTCTCCCACGAGACGTAGCGCCCTTCGTGGAGGTAGCGGTCGACGGCTCCCAGCAGGCTCCACGCCTCCGCGGTGGCCACCACCGCCACCTCGATGCGGTACCCGGCCTGCCGGTAGGTGAGCGCGGTGGCCCGGAAGGCTTCCGGGGGATCGGCCAGCGCTGTTTCCACGACGACGTCGAACCGGTTCTGCCGGGCGTGCAGTTCGACCTCGGCCTGCCAGCGGCGCGTATCGGGCCGGACCGCGATCCCGGCCTTGCGGTCGTCCGTCACCAGCAGCGCGGCGTACCCGGGGTGGCAGGTCTTGTACAGGTCGCTGCTGATGCGGACCGCACCGCCGCGTCGGCTCAAGGCCTCGTGCACCAGGTCGGCAACCTCCGTCTTGCCGCTTCCGGGCGGGCCGGCCACGAAGACCGCAACGGGCCGCTTCTGAGGGGCCGCGTCCTTCGCCCACGTCGGCAGGATCACCGTGGTGAGGATGTGCCGATGCTCCTCGTCAGGCAGAACGACCGCCACGGGCCGCACCTGGGATACCGCGCCCCGAGCAGCGCCCGGAAGGAGCGCTGCTGCGAGGTCCCTTTGGACCTGGTCGCCGGCCAGGTCCACGGTTGCTCCCGGACCCGGGGCCGGGAGAAGGGGGTGGAACGGCGAGCTCACGTACTCCTCCACGGGAAAATGACGGTTGCGGCCTAACGAGGTGGGGACCGGGACAAGCCGTTGACGGCTGTGCCCGTGAGCGGACTGATCACTCCTGCTGCAACTGGTTGCGCAGCGCATCGAGGGTGCGGCCGTCCGCGGTGCGCCACAGCGTCCAGCCGTTGATAGGGCTTTTGGTGACCGCAATCGCAGCCTTCGACGGCGAGGTGTAGGGCGTGGGATGGCCTTCGACAATCAGCCGGCCCTCAGCCGTCACCGTAGCCGTGGCCTGTCGGCCTGCCCGTCGTTGCTGGAAAGACAGCACCTCCCCGGGCTGCAGCAGACCCTGGAGCAGCAACTCGGCCAGCGGCCCCTGCGGCGCCACCGCTTGACCGGCGAGCGAATCCTCAGGGGGTGACGTGCTGAGCGGTGAGGCTGTGTCGATGGACAGGGTGATGTGGATGGTCTCGTCCGGGGCGGCCGCAGTCAGCTTGGCCAGGAAGGACGAGTCGAAGTGAAGGCTCACGGTGGGCACTTGGGCTCCTCTCGGCGACCCTGGCAGAATACCTGCTAACAGCTATGGATGTGTAGTCGTCAGCAGACGAACTCTCGAATGGGTTAAAGAATCAGGTTAAATTTGAGGGAAAGTGCTGCTAGGGTTCTGGGCGGAGGTAGACAGTTATGGCATCTGAGGAAGAGCTGTTCGCGAACATCGACGCCCTGCTGGAGGAGGAGCCGCAGCTCCCGCCTCCGGCGGAGCGGGCCCGGCTGCGGGAGGCGGCCGGCATCACTCAGGCCCGTCTCGCGGTCGCGCTCAAGACGTCGACGCAGTCCATCAAGAACTGGGAGAACGGCCGGTCCGAGCCGAAGGAGCCGCGGCTGACGGCGTACCAGCGGCTGCTGAAGGGTTGGGCGGCGAAGTACCCCGCGCACGGAGCTCCCGCCGCTGCTTCAGCACCGGCCGCCGCGCCGCAGCCGGCGAAGGAGACGTTCACCGGCCCGGCCGCGCCCGAGGTGGAGCCCGTCGTACCGGTGGAGGTACCCGCCGTCCCGGTCTCGCCGGAGCGTCCGGCCGCGCGCCCGGCGACGTCGTCCCGCCGCCCGGCTGCGAAGAGGGCCGCGAAGCCCGCGAGCGACCCGCGGTTCCCGCACGGGCCGCTCGCTGTCCTCGATGGTGACGGTTCCGCGTACGGCGTCGACGGGATCGTGCTGGACTGCCCGGCGACCACCGTGGTGGAGCTGGTGGAGTGGACGTTGCGCGAGGCGGGCCTTGGTGCGCCGAAGCTGCACCGCAATGGCAAGGACTCTGACCCGCTGATCGTGCTGACCGCCGCGGCCGCTGTGCAGCTCGGGCTTCCCGAGCGTCTTCAGGACCGTCGGGGCCTGCGTCTGGAGGAGGACCACCCGGTCGTCAAGCAGGTCATCAAGGCGAAGTGGCAGCTCACGCAGCGCGGGTTCGGGCCGTGGGCGCGCATCTACCGCAAGGCGACCGGTTCTCAGCGCCAGTGTGTGCAGCTCGCGATCCTGCCCTGGGACGCCCTTGATGAGCGGTCCTGGCCGGGGGTGGCGGACATGGAGCCGGCCGACATCGCTCAGGTGTTGGGCATCTACGCCCAGCGGGTCAGTACCCCGCGCGGCAGCACCGCAGTTTCCGGCCTGGAGCTGATGACGGCGCTGCGCCCGCCCACTCGGCCGGTGCGTGATGAGGAGACCGGCAATTGGGTGTCCGGCCACAACCCGGGCAGCTTGGGCACGCAGCCGATGGACCCGGCGCCGCCGGAAGGTCAGATCGAACACCCCGCGGTCTTTAGCATCGGGTGGAAGGGCGGCTTCCTCCAGGAGGAGGCGTACCGGTGGGTGCGGTCGGTGGAGTCGCTCACCGATGAGGAGTGCATGCGCCCCTACGCGGTGGGCCTGGACCTGAACACCGCCTTCCTCGCGGCCGCGGCCCGGCTCACGGTCGGCTTGTCGGAGCCGGTGCACTTCGTGCACCCGACGTTCAACCCGAAGATCCCCGGGTCCTGGCTGATCGACCTGTCCCATGTGGAGATCGACCCGCGCCTGCCCTCGCCGTTCACACCGACCGGCGAGCGCCCGACGGGACCTGCCTGGTACCAGACGCACACCGTCGCCTACGCCCAGGAGCTCGGCTACAACGTCGCCCCCCTGGAGGCATACCTGCGACGGGAGACCGGCGCATACCTGGACCCGTGGCACGACCGGCTCAAGACCGCGTACATCGACACCCTCGCCGACATGGGCGTCACCAAGGACCTGACCGATGCGGAGTTCCTGACGGCGATGGAGCGACACAAGCAGGTCGACCCGGCGCTGACCGCCGTGCTCGCCGCGATCAAGGGCACCATCAAGGGAGGCATCGGCAAGCTGTTCGAGAACCCGCAGGGCAAGGGCCACAAGGACGGCGAGCCGTGGCCGGCCATGCAGCGCCCCACCTGGCGCCCCGACATCCGCGCCGCCGTCATTAGCAAGGCCCGGGTCAACATGCACCGCAAGCTGGCCAACATGGCGAAGATGACCGGCCTGTTCCCGCTCGCGGTGCTGTCCGACTGCGTCGTCTACCCGACCCCCAGCGCCTCACCGCTGGACTTCCTGCCCTACGCCGCGTCCGGCAAGCCGCAGCCCGGCGGTTTCCGCCTCGGGCCCACCCCGGGCCTGGCGAAGCTGGAGGGCGTCCAGACGATGTTGTGGGCGGTCGAGGTGATGGAGAAGGGCTTCAACCCGGCCAGCCACATCAAGGGCGGCGACGCCGTCCTGGACGAAGGAGAGTAGGGCTATGGGGGAGATCGAGGACGCCATCGAGCGCGCCGACCGGGAAGCCTTCACCCGGGAGCCGCCCAAGACGCTGCAGGGCCGCATCAACTACCTGATGAAGCAGCTCAAGACGACCAAGGCCGTCGCAGCGGAGCTCGGAGTCAGCCAGCGATCGGTGGAGCGCTACCGCAAGGGCGAGCGCAAGCACCCGCCGAAGGACATCACCGCGAAGATCGACGGTGCCGTCCGCTCCCGCTGGCAGCCCCA
Organism: Streptomyces sp. H39-C1; assembly: GCF_027158125.1. Taxonomy (NCBI): domain Bacteria; kingdom Bacillati; phylum Actinomycetota; class Actinomycetes; order Kitasatosporales; family Streptomycetaceae; genus Streptomyces; species Streptomyces sp. H39-C1. The sequence continues at coordinate 18,811 of NZ_JAPVLS010000065.1, read as the reverse complement.
GGTCCGCAAGCGCCGGCGCAAGCAAGCCGCCGCTACGGGCGGGATCACGGTGGAGACCCGGGCCCGCTTCGGGTACACCGCCTCGGTCGGCTCGACCGACGACGGACGCTTCCGCCGCCTCACCGTCCGTCTCCCCGCGACATACGCGCAACGCCTGTTCGACGCCCGCGATACGGGGGCCAGCGACCAGGAGATGCGTGGGATCATCGCCGAAGGGTTCAAAGAAGTGTATTTCCAGGACGGAGGCGGCCGCGCTATGGGACTGTCGGACGTGGAAATCAATGACATTGATTACCTGGATCTGGATTACTGAATAGGAGCGAAAGCATGACCGTCGAATTTCCGGCCTGAGCCGAGGCACGATAGTTGTCACAAAGGCACGCTTGTTGTCACGTTCGCCGTTCAGAGGCGCTGAAGGGAAGATCTCGGGGATGAATGAGTACTCCTTGCCCGACGACGGCATCGAGGTCGGCGCGAGGGCTCAGGCCGCCTGGCCAGTGACGTGCGAGGCGCTTCCTGTGGGAACGCAGGTGACCGGCGAAGTCATCGGTCGCCAGCCCTTCGGCGTCTTCCTGCGCATCGACGGTGTCCAAGACGCGGTCGGCCTGGCCGAGATTACGACGATGCCGCATGACGCTGAACTGCCCCAGGTCGGTGCCCACGTCAGTGGCGAGGTCCTCTGGCATGCCGAGCACAACCATCAAGTGAGGATCACCCTCAGCGGTCGTAGGCCCGCCGGGACATGACGGGTGTCATCACAGCTGCGGAGCCGCTGTGATGACAAGTAGCGTGCCTCTCTGGTGACAGGTGGCTTGCTGCGCAGTTTGAAACGCGCAGCCTGAACCAGCCCTCTGGTGACAACCAGCGTGCTGCGGCTCAGGTGGTGATGAGCCGAAGCACGATAGTTGTCACATAGGCAGGCTGGTTTTCACCGACGGTGTTGTGGGCGGTTGAGCCTGAGCGCGACAGGTCGCAACTGTGGTCATCCGTGTCTGGCCTCCCAGTTCTAGTTCTCCTGGGTCGGCCTCTGTGGGCTCAGGGAAGCGTCAATGTCAGTGGGCTCTGCCAGGGTGTGCGTCGTGGATGAACTGGTGGAGCGTGTCGACGATCAAGATCGTGTGCTGGGGATGGTGGTCAGCCGCCGGCAGGCCATCCAGGAGGGTTGGCTGCACCGAGTCGCCGTGACGGTGTGTCGTGATGAGCGTGGACGGATCCTCGTCCACCGACGGTCGGAGCAGGTATCGCGCTTCCCCGGGCTCTATGAGGTCGAGGTCGGTGGCGCCGCAAATGTCGGCGAGTCCTATGAACAGGCCGCCGCGAGGGAGCTGGCCGAAGAGCTGGGCATCCGTGCGCTGCCGCGCCTGCTGTTCACGTTCATCAACCGCAGTGGCTTGAGCCCTCACTGGCTCGGCGTGCACGAAGCCGTGGTGCCGGACGCCGTGGTCCCCGATCCCGATGAGGTCGCCTGGCATGGCTGGCTGACCGAGCCGGAGCTGCGGTCGGCCCTGCTGGAGTGGCGCTTCACCCCCGACAGCCATGAAGCCTTCAGCCGGTATCTGGCGTTCCGGACCGCGCGGTCCTGACCTTGCCCACCACGCTCAGGCTCAGCGTCTGTCGATCTCCTTGGCCAGGTGCTCGGCGTGGTCTTCGAGCAGTGGCTTGAGGGCGCCGTAGTAGGGCTGGTGGTCCGCTTTGCGGAGCCAGTGGAACACGTTGTGTCGTTCCCGGGTCCAGACGGCGCGGAGTTGGGGGTCCGGGGCGATGTGCGGCGGGCAGGGCGCGTAATCGGGTTCGCCTTCGGTGACCCGGGTCCAGATGTAGGCACCGACGGCCAGCCGTCGGCGGTCGCCGCTGAGGGGTTCTCGATGGTGCGTGAGGTCGGGGAGTTGGGTGAGCATGTGCCGCCAGTTTTGCCTGTTCCGAGGCGAGCTGCACCCGGGCGTAGCTCAATCAGACCGTCCAGGTCGTCAGCTTCGCTGCTGGATTTCTGCTTCTGCGGGAGGACGTCCATCTTCCGCAGCCGACCGATCGCCGTCGACGCGCCGATGGTCCTCAGACGGGCTGGCGGTGTGGACAGCGCTCCAGCGAAATGAAGCAACATGTCGTCCTTGCCGTTCACCTCGGTAAGCAGGGTAAGATGAACGCGGGCCAACGCCGCCTTCGCCAAGCGCTCCACACTGACGCCGGCATGCAACAAGAAGACCTCCTGGTCCTCCTCGGCATGGGCTTCCATGGCCAGGCGGGCAAAGCGCCTGGCTCCTTCGTAGAGGCGATCGAACGTGACCGGCGAGTCCATGCCGGGACCATACCGGCGGCTCAAGGGCACGGCCGGTGATTTATCCCGAGGGCGTCACTAACTGCCCTTGCCGTCGCCGGTCCCATCGCCGGCATCGCAACGGCGTGCCTGGTCATGACCACCCGGCACGCTGTGCTCGCGTAGTCGGGCAAAGCGGCGTTGCCCGGGCCGGCAGCGCCGCTCTGCCCGAGGATATGAGACGGAGCTCCAAGCAGGCACCTGTGGTCAGCCACGCAGGAGGTTGCCGATCTCGGGGCTCGGCAGCGGGATGTTCTTGGTGCGGGAGATCCAGTGGGTGCGCCGGCGGGGCGCCAGCACCTGGAAGTCCAGGGTCCGCAGCCCGCTGCCTTCCGTGAGGTGGGGCAGCGCGACGCGCCACAGTCCGTCGCGGTCCTCAACGGGTTCGACCGGGCAGCCGGTGAGAACCAGGTCCCACTGGTCGGTGCTGCCGTTGTCCCTGTCATCGTCGACAGTGACCGTGCCGGTGACCCGGTGGGGGAGTTCCTGGTCGTCCTGGCGCGCGAAGTAGTTCTCCGAGAGCTCCTTGATCGTGAAGTGCTTCTGCAGGTGGACTTCCACACCTTCTGATTCGGGTTCCAGGATGAACTTGCCCGCCGGGTAGGTGCGGCCGTCAGTACCGGCCTTGATCAGGTCTCCATCGAATTGAATCTGGACCCGCCGGTCACTCGCGTTGGTGACCGTGAGTTGCTGCTGAAGGTAGATCCGGTTGGACCCGTCCTGCTGCGCCGGGAAGTGCCACAGCTGGTCGTGGGGCCACGCGCTAACGGGCATTCCCCCCATCGAGGGAGCGGAGAGCGGAGGCCAGGTCGGCGGGGAGAGGGTGACCCTCACGGTCGGCGCCTGCGAGTCCAGGCGAGCCCGGATCGTGTCGGCGGCTATGAGCCGGTTGACCTTCCCGTCGGCCCGTGCGAGATACGCCTGCCACGCGATGGCAAAGAAGCCCGCGGTGGCGCCGATTGAGCCGAGAGCGACCCAGAAAGTGTCTGACATGGCCGAATTGTGGGCGCTAGGGGTGAGCCGAAGCGAATCCGCAGGCCACAAGGGCCGTGGCGCAAGCGCGGTACGGCCGATACGGCGCCTGACCGTCTTGGACCTCGTCTGGCTCGGCTGAGCCACCCCGGAACGCGTACTGCGCCCCGCCCCCGCCATTCGAGTTGGCGGGGACAGGGCGCTGCGCACGTACTCTACATATGTCGCCCAACATATGTAGAGTAGGAGTATGAACCTGAAGCTGACACCACAACTGGAGAGGGTGCTGCGGGTCTTCCTGGAGGACACCGCTGCCCCGCAGTATGGGTACTCGCTGATGAAGGCCGCCAAACTGGCCAGCGGCACGCTGTACCCGATCCTGACCCGCCTGGAGACCGAGGGGGTGGTGACCTCGCAGTGGGAAACCCCGACCAAGGAGAGCCAGCGGCCCCGGAAGTACTACCAACTCACTGGCGAGGGCATCCGCGTGGCCCGCGTGGAGCTCGCCCAACAGTCCATGGAGCGCGGGATCGCTCAGCCCGGCACCGCACGGCCCGCGACCGGCTGCATCGGATGACCATCCCTGCCGGCTCAAGGCTGGCCTTGCGTCTGGCCGAGCGCGTAATCCGCACGGCCTGCCGCGCGCTGCCCGGCGACGAACAGGCCGACAGAGAACAAGAGTGGTCCGCCGAGGCCGAGGCCGTGGCCCACGACCCCGGCACACGTCTCCAGCTGTTGCGCGCAATCAAAACACTGCAGTTCGCTGGGAGCCTGTTCCTTCACGCTCGCGCCACGCGACGTGCGCCCGCCAACCCGGCGCGGTCCACAGTTCGCTCCAAGAAAGATCAGCCGTTCCTCAACTTCTTCCTCCGCGCCGCCGTCGTCGCCACCATCTTCGCCACAGCTGTCAGTTTGAGCTCCGGCCTTGGAGCTGCCGCCGGAGCTGTTGTCGGCGTGGGCGCCGCTGTCGGCCTCGGATTCGGAGCTGCCGTCGGCGGCACCTTTGTCGCCGCCGCCGCGATCCTTCTTGCCTATGGCGCTCTCCTCCCCGACAGGAGCAACCCCGAGATCGACGACGGTGAGGTCAGCGATGAAGCCCTACTGGCCGCGTCTCTTGCCGGGTTTCTTGTCGCCGGAGCCGCCTTCATCGTCGCCGTGACCGTCGGCGGCGTCGCCCCAGTTCTCGTCGGCTCAGCCGTCGTCATCGTTGTCGCTGGAACCATCACCGTCCGCGATATCACTCAAAACCGGGCGCGGGCGTGGTGATGGGGGTGGTGGAAGGTGTGACATCTGGATGGCCATGGTGGGCATCGTTGCTGGTGACGTTCGCATGGCTAGTGTTCTACATATGTAGAACGGTGGGGCGGTATCTGCTGCTGTCCAAGGCACTGGACAAGGTAAGCGCGGAGCGGGTGCCCGAGGTTGCTGCGTTCATCAACGGCGCCAAGGGCCCGGCAGGTCAGCGGGGTCGTGAGCAATGGGTGCCGCCGTCTACCAGCGACGGCGGCGAAGCAGGCGAAGGCACATGACCGCCGTTGCCGTGACGTGGCATAGCGGACCCTGCCGGAGGCGGAACCCCCAGTTAGACAGAGCCACTGGTCTGAGCACTCAGACCTGCGGCGGCACCGCGCCGGGCAGCTCGCCGGCGAAGGCCCACCACTGCTCGATGGTCCACACCGCGACGCTGGAGCGGTCGGTGGACATCCGCAGCCACACCTCCTCGCCGCCGGGCATGAGCGCCACCTCCAGATGCGCCTCATCCCACGTGCCCACCGGGTACATCCACTCAATGCCGTCGGGCCAGGTCCGCATCGCCACCGTGCGCACGCTCAGCGCCGCGGCGAAGGCGTCCAGCGCCGTCTTGGGTATCCGGACCTCCGCCGGCTCCCGCTCGATCCCCACCACCAGACCCCCTCGCATCGTGTGGTGGGACCCGCGCCCGCCGTCGCGGATCAGCGTGACAGACCCGTGCGCCCCGCGGTGTCACGCTGTAGGTCTAGAAGGCTCACAGGCCGTTTCTCCAGGTGGGCGGGGTGATCTATGAAGCTGTGAGGTGTGAGGCGGAGCTCGCGCACCGCGCTTCCGTACGCCCTGGCGGCGTCCTTTGTTCCGAAGGACGATGGAGTCGTGGGCGAGCACACCGAGGACCAGGAGCACGGCGCCGAACCGGCGCGGCCACCGCTCACCGCGGCCTGTGCCCGGGAGATGACGGCCGGGCTGCGCGGGGCGATGGACGATGTCCGGCGCTCCGTGGCGGTCCTCGCTGCCCGGGTTCGCGACGCGCACGCCGCCCGGGTCTGGCTCCCCCTCGGGCACGACAGCTGGGAGACGTACTGCGACGCGGAGTTCGGCATCAGCCGCGCGCAGGCGTACCGGCTGCTGGACGTCGCCCGCGCCCTGGCCGCGATCCACGACGCGGTCACCGCCGGCTCCGGGACGTCCCGCACGCGAGACACCAGCCTGATCGCAGCCGCTCGACTACGGCCTGTCCCAGCGCGCCCTGATCGCCGTCTCCAGCCGTACAGGCGAGATCACGGAGCTGATCACCCGCCGGCTCGCCACACTCGCCCACAGCGGCCTGAAGGCCCTCGATGAGCCGACAGAAGCAGTGGGGCGATGACCACACAGACTTCCAGGACCGGGACCTGTCGGACCGCGACTTCGTCTACGTGTGGGCCGACGGGGTCCACCCCAAGGTCAGGCTTGGGCAGGCGCACTCGTGCGTGCTGGTCCTGCTCGGGGTGCGCGTCGACGGGACCAAGGAGTTGATCGCCATCGCGGAAGGCCTGCGGGAGTCGACCGAGTCGTGGGCCGACCTGCTGCGCGACTGCCGCCGGCGTGGCATGCGCGACCCGGAGTTGGTGGTTGGTGACGGTGCGATGGGCCTGTGGAAGGCCCTGGCCGAAGTGTTCCCCGCCGCCCGCCATCAGCGCTGCTGGGTCCACAAAGCCAGAAATATCGCGAACGCCCTGCCGAAGTCCGCACAGTCGGGCGCGACGAAGGCCCTGCAGGAGATATACAACGCCGAGGACCGCATCCACGCCGAGAAGGCCATCTAAGCGTTCGCCAGGACCTACCGCACCTAGTGGCCCAAGGCTGCCGCGAAGATCACCGACGACCGGGACGCGCTCCTGGCGTTCTACGACTTCCCGGCCGAGCACTGGATCCACCTGCGCACCACCAACCCCATCGAGTCCACGTTCTCCACCGTCAAGCTCCGCACCAAGGTCGCCCGAGGCGCCGGCAGCCCCGCCGCCGCCCTGGCCATGGTCTTCAAGCTCGTCGAGTCCGCCCAGGACCGATGGTGCGCGATCACTGACGCCCACCTGGTCGCCCTCGTCCGCGCCGGCGCCACGTTCGGGAACGGCCTCCTGGTCGAGCGGTCCGAGGCGGGTGCCGCATGAAGGACATGCTCACCGCGCTGGAAGGACTCACCGACCGCGACCCGGACCGGCGCGACGTCGCCGCCGCTGCCCTCGGGGACCTCCTACGCAGCGGCGCCCTCGACGAGTGCACCGCGCGCCTGCTCGTCGGACGCCTCGTCAGCCTGACGGTCAACGAAGCCGTGACCAAGGTCCGCGAGTCCGCCCTGAACTCGATCAGCGAAGCGTTCAACAACCACAGGCTGCCCGTGGACCTCGTCGAACCGCTGGCCCCCGCCATGCCGACCATGGGCAACGCGCTCCTCGCCCATGTCATCTACATCCTCGGCGCCACGCACGCCTCCCAAGCCCAGCCCCTGATCGAGCCCTTCCTGAACCATCCCGACACGGACGTGCGCGAGGAAGCCCGCCTCGCCGCAGCCGAGATCACCGCAACCCAGCGGGAAGACCGCACCCACAACTCTTGACTATTACTCCCCGTCGTGTCGGCTGCATAACATCGCAGATCTGCGATGTTCCGAGCGAGATCTATGCACACCTGCTGCGTACAGCGCCCGTGACCACGCTGCTCGCTACGCCTGCTACCTGCGGCTTTCCCCTCCAGGGGAACGATGTACGCACTCGCGGGAACAGTCACCGCCTGTTCTAGAGGACCAGAACAAGACGGTTCCCCAGGTGATACCGACCCTGGCACCGCGCGCCCCTCCCCGGGAGCGCGTGCGGCCCTGTGGACATGGGAACGGCGCCGCACCCTGGTGCTGACCCCACCGCGGTCAGCACCGTGCCACCTACGGTTGGCCCGCTTCGACGAACGCCCTTAGGTAGCGACCCACGGTCCAGCGACCCAATACCTTCAGTCGCTGTTTCCTAGGCTGCGAAAAACACCAGGTCAGGGCCTGCCAACTGGAAGAGGCAGCGACCGAAGCGACCCAACCTTGGAACTATGCCGACATTCCCGCGTGTGCGTGTGCGTGTCATAGATACGGAACTTGAGTCGCTTCGGTCGCTACGTGGTTAGTCATAGGTCTATGACCTGGGACTTCATTCAGATCACAGGAGCAGCGACTGAACGGGTTGAGTCGCTGTGGCATCGCTGTTGCGATGCTGGTGTTGTTGTCGGCGTGTCTTGTCGAACTTGGGTCGCTTCAGTCGCTGGCAGTCTCCCGATAGGGCACTGACCTGGCCTTTTGATCACTTCAGCCAGGTGAGAAAACCGCGCCGTTGGGTCGCTCTTGCCTCATCGGCGCCGCACAGATGACCGTCCTGCCGACTACCTACCGCCCATTCGGCTAGTGTGTTTGCCACATTGGGAACTTGGGTCGCTTCGGTCGCTAACGAGACGGTAAAGAGCCCCTTGGCCTGCAGATATACCTCAGCGACCGAGCGCGGACGCTAGCCCTGCGGGCCGCGCGGAAGAAGCAGACGCCGGATCAGAAAGGACCTCGTGGCGGTGACACACTCCGGTCGCGACGGTCAACAGGCTGCCCCCAACGCTCTGGCGATCGCCCGCTGGTGCGCCCAGACGCACTGGCCGGTCCACCCGCTGGCCCCCGGCCGTAAGACCCCCGCAGGCAACTGCGAGGCGTGCAAGACCCGCGGGCACACGCAAGAGGGCTGTCCGTGCCTAGCAGCCGGCCGCTGGTGCCACGGCTTTCACGCCGCAACGCTGGACCCTGAGCGCATCGACATGTGGTGGGCGCCGCAGCATCGTTTCGGCGTCGGAGTCGCGTGTGGCCCTGCGGGCGTGGTGGTCATCGACATCGACGCCCATACCAAGGACGCGCCCCACCGCGACCGGGTCCTGCCGGGTATCCCGATCCACCCCTCTATCGACCTGACCGGGCTCGCCACCGGCTTCCACACCCTGGCACTGCTCGCAGCCATGCGCGGCGCACCGGATCCCGCCGAAGATGCCAACACCCTGCGGGTACAGACCCCCTCGGGAGGCCTCCACCTGTGGTACCAGGCCGGGCCCGGCCGCCGGTGGCTGTGCTCCTCCGGATCGGGCACCAACCGTGCGCTGGCCTGGCAGGTCGATATCCGGGCGCACGGCGGATACATCGTCGCCCCAGGGACCCGCACTGACGCCGGCACCTACACGCCCCTCGGTTCCTGCCGTACGCCCGCTCCGCTGCCCGACTGGCTCGCGCACGAGCTCACGCGCACCGGCCATCTGGAGACCCCCCTGACCCGCCCCCCAGCTACCCGTGTCGTGCCGCAACGCGGGCGGCAAGCCGTCGCAGCTGCCGGCGGCGGCCGCGACGCAGCCACCCGCACCCTGGCCACCGTGCTGGCCGACGTCGCCGCCTGCGCCACCACGCCCGAAGGGGCCGCCTTCTCCGAGAAACTCAACCGCGCAGCCTTCACAGCCGGCGGCCTGGTCGCCAGCGGCCGCCTCACCGCAGAAGACGCCGAACGCACCCTCCTGCAGACCGCACGAACAGCACGCCCAGGCCAGGACGGGCGCTGCATCCCGATCATCCGCAGCGGCATGAACGCCGGAGCCCGCCGCCCCCTCCACCCCGGAGGCCGTACGTGAACCCCTCCCCTCCCGAGGGCCTGTTCGACCCCAGCGCCGTCGCGCAGCAGATCCTGGCGCAGCCACAGAGCACTGTCCCCGCGCAGAGCGCCGCCTCACCCGCGCCGACCGCGACCCAGGAAGGCCTGCTGCCCGACACCCTCACCGACCGCGGGAACGCCAAGCTGTTCGTCGCGCTCTACGGGCGCGACTACCGGCACGTGCCCGGCCTGGGCTGGTACAAATGGGACGGTTATCGCTGGCAGATCGACGAGGACGACACCGTGCTGTGGGCAGCCGGCGAGATGGCCGAAGCCATCGCCACCACCGACTCCCGCAACCTCCACACCCCCACGGACCTGCGCCGCCACCGCCGCCGCGCCCTGTCCACCTCCGGCATGAACGCCATGCTCCTACAGGCCAAATCCGCACCCGGCATGGTCCTGAACGCCGCGATGCTCGACGCCGACCCCTACGCCCTGTGTACCCCCGGCGGCGTCGTCGACCTGCACACCGGCCAACTCAGCGCGCCCGACCCGGCCAAGCACTACCACTCCCGCTCGACCTCCCTGGCCCCCGCCACCATGCCCACCCCGCGCTGGGACCTCTTCCTCACCGACACCTTCGGCAACGACGCCGACGGCCACGCGATGATCGAATTCCTACACTTGCTGCTGGGCTACTCCGTCACCGGGGACGTCGGCGCGCAGATCATGCCGTTCCTCTACGGGCTCGGCAAGAACGGCAAGAGCGTTCTGCTGGACGTCATGATCAAACTGCTCGGGGACTACGCCGACGCCGCCCCGCCCGGCTTCCTCATGGCCAAGACCTTCGACGGCCACCCCACCGACCTTGCCGAACTCCACGGACGCCGCGTCATCGTCTGCTCCGAACTCAAAGCCGGCGACCGCTTCGACGAAGCCCGCGTCAAACTCCTCACCGGCGGCGACCGCATCAAAGCCCGACGCATGCGCCAGGACTTCTTCTCCTTCGCACCCACCCACAAACTGTGGCTACTGGGCAACCACCGCCCCGAAGTCGGCACCGGCGGCTTCGCCTTCTGGCGCCGCATGCGCCTAATCCCCTTCGAACGCGTCGTCTCCGACGACCGCAAGGTCGACAACCTCGCCGACGTCCTAGTCTCCGAAGAAGGCCCCGGCATCCTGGCCTGGCTCATCACCGGCGCCCGCGCCTACCTCACCGGCCACAAAGATCTGGCCGGCCCCGAACGCGTACGCGTCGCCACCACCGCCTACGCCGAAACCGAAGACCACACCGGCCGCTTCATCAGCGAAGCCTGCAAACTCGACCGCGGCATGCGCGCCGAACAAGCCAGCCTCTACGCCGCCTACCAACACTGGTGCCACTTCGAAGGAACCAACCCCGTCTCCGCGCGCAAATTCGCCGCCCGGATCCGCGAGGTCACCGGCCTGATGTCCCCCAAGGAAATGGTCACCTCCAACCAGCGCAAGTACTACCCCGGCATCGGCCTCATCGTCGAACACCCCACCGAGGAGACCCCGTGAGCGCCCTCATCGACCCAGAACAGATCGCTCACGAAACCACCCTCGTCTGGCTCGAAGACACCACCCACCTCGAATACGTCCGCCAAACCCTCGACCGCCTCACCACCCGCGGCGGAAAACCCCCCTACCACCGCGACGGACGCATGGTCGGCTACGCCGTCCTGGGACCCAGCGCGAGGGCCTCACGCCAATCCGGCACCTTCCTGCGCCGCGTGTTCTGGCTCCTGCCCCACGACCGCGACCAGCAACCCGACGGGCTATACGCCTCCGGCGCCCCCTCCGAAGCGGTCGATCCCCGGACCCTGGCGGCTCGCACCAAGGGATACAAAACCGAGCGATCCGAAGGCGGACCGCCCTCTGACGCGATGCGGGAGATGGGAATAACTCTCCCGAAATGCTGACAGACGACGTGAGTCGTCTTTGAAGCTAAGGCCCACTACGGATCGTTCTACCCACCAGAACAAGCACGCTCTGGGAGTTCCGTGAGTCGACCTACGGAGGTCTCGATGGCTTGGACGGCTGGCGCCTGAGCGTGGGGAGTGTGTGGCTGACCACCGTGGTGCCGTGCGCTTGCGCGTCGATTGCGTACGGGGGCTGGGACAAGCCAACACCAACTGCCTGGGGTTTGGATCGTCCGCACCGTTGATCCAGGGAGCCACTAGCGTCATATCGTTCAGGGCTTGTCCGGGGCCGTGCCATGACAGGGCGCCGTTGCCTTCTGCAACCGCCCTACGGGGCGAGGGAAGAGATGCACCGCGGGTTGGTGCATCGGATGGCGGCGCTCAACGTGGTCGCGGTATCGGAATGGCGAGCGGTGAAGAGGACGTCGCCAGCGTGGGGCCGCGCCAGGCGGCACGGAGCGCTGTCGAACAAAAGTGCGTAGACCTGTCCGCGGAACTCGCCGATCTCGCGCAGGGTGGTGAGCCTGCGTCGGGAGATGCTCTGGGCTTCGTGCCAGACGGCTCCTGGGTGTCCGGTGAACGGGTCGTATTCGAGGGTGTTCACGTTCGTCTCCCGGGCCCGCTGCTGGTCGCAGTCCGCTGCTCGTGCTCGCGTTCGGCCCTGCCGTGCAGAGGCGAGGCGGAGGTGTTGACGGGTGGGGCACACCTGGCGCTCATCGCCCCGAGCGGGGGTGCGGGCGATGAGCGCCAGATGTGGCTGTGGGCCGGGCTGTTTCTCCGGCGGGTGCGTGTCAGTCCAGGTAGTCGGCGGGGCGCCCGAGCGGTTCGACGTCGTCGATGTCCTTCAGGCGCTGTTGCAGGGTGGTGCGGATACGGTCGACGGCGTTGGCGCCCAGGGGCAGCCGCAGGGGAGGGGAGTCCATCCGGGTGGCCGCGATGATGGCCCGGGCCGCACGGTGCGGGTCACCGGGCTGGTTGCCGTGCATCGCCGTGAACTGCTTGCGGGCTGGCTCGAGGACGGAGCGGTAGTCGTCGATGGGCTGGCTCGCCCAGCGGACGGACCTGCCGGTGAAGTCGGTGCGGAAGGGACCGGGTTCAGCGATGACGACGCGGATACCGAGGTGGGCGACCTCGGCAGCCAGTCCCTCGGAGAGCCCTTCGAGGGCGAACTTCGTGCCGGCGTAGGCGGTTCCGCCGACGGTGGCGGTGACCCCTCCCACGGAGGAGATCTGCACGATGGTTCCCGAGCGCCGGGCCCGCATGCCGGGCAGGACGGCGCGAGTGACGTCGAGGAGCCCGAAGACGTTGGTGTCGAACTGGGCGCGCACTTCGGTGTCGCTGATCTCTTCCAGCGCGCCGCGGTAGGCGAAGCCGGCGTTGTTGACCAGCACATCGATCTGCCCGAACGTGCTGGTCGCAGCAGCGACCGCCGCGCGAATGCCGGCGGGGTCGGTGACGTCCAGGGGCAGCGCCTGGACCTGGTCGGGTGCGGATTCTGCCAGGTCCTTCACCGCGGTGACGTCGCGCGCGGTGGCGATCAGACGGTCGCCGGCCGCGATCACTTCCTCGGCCAGCGCGCGACCCAGTCCGGTGCTGGCGCCGGTGATGAGCCAGACCCGGTTGCCGGATGGTGACCCGCCGGAGGGGAGGTAAGGAGCGGAAGTGGGCATGAGCGGAACCCTCTTTCAGGTGCGGGCGGTGGGGTGTTCGCGTCGGGGGATCAGCGGGCGGCCGAGGCCGTCACGGGGTCCTGCGCGGGTGCTGGTTCGCCGGCGCCGACGTGGGTCCTGGGCAGCGCCCGCCGGGCGGTGGTGGTGGCGGTGAGCAGGACGGCCAGGAAGATCCCCAGGCTCGTCCAGGCCAGGGCACGGGTGCCGGTGGCCGCGTACAGGGCGCCGCCCAGCAGGGGGCCAGCGGTCATCCCCGCATTGAGCATGGTCACCAGCATGGACTGGGCGACTTCCACAGCAGGTCCGGCCAGCCTCGCGGAGGCGGTCTGGAGCATGGTGGGGGCCGCGCCCAGGGCCAGGCCCCACGCGGCGACCGCGGGGAGCGCGACACCGGGGTGGGAGCCGGCCGTGGCCAGCAAGGCCATCGAGGCGGCGAAGGTGGCGAAGGCGGCCAGAACCACGGCGCGCAGGTGCCGGTCGATGAACAGTCCCGTCAGCCACAACCCGGCGATGGCGGCGATCCCGAAGAGGAACAGCACCGCATCCACGCGCTGCTGCAGGCCCGAGGAGTCCAGGAAGGAGGCGATGTAGGTGTAGAGGTTCATATGGCCGACTTCGAAGGCGAAGGCCATGAGAAGGACGACGGGCAGGCCGGGGCGGGTCAGGACGCGGCGCAGCGCGATGCGTTCGTGCGCGGCCTCCCCGCTGACGGCGGGGACACCAACGCGGATCCACAGGGCGATGAGCAGGCCGGCGCCGGCCATCGCGGCGAAGGTGGTGCGCCAGCCGACACCGGTGCCCAGAGCGGTACCGAGCGGCACGCCGAGGGCGAGCGCGATGGGGACGCCGCTCATGGAGACGGCCAGGGCCCGCCCTTTGCTGGCCTCCGGGACCAGGCGCATCGCGTATCCGGCGAGCATGGCCCACTGCAGACCGGCTCCCAGGCCGGCGATGAGCCGACCAGCGAACGTCAGGGCGAAGAACGGGGAGAGCGCGGTGAGGGCATTGACGAGGGCGACGACGAGGATCGTGGCGATCAGGACGGGGCGCCGGGGCCGGCTGCGGGTCAGTGCGGTGAGCGGGATCGCGGCGAGCATGGAGCCGGCGGCGTACACGGTCACCAGTTGCCCGGCCGTGGCCTGCGAGACATCGAGGCCGTCGCCGATCTGCGGCAGGAGACCGGCGGGGACGGTTTCGGTGAGCATCGTGATGAAGGCGGCCACGGCCAGTGCCACCAGTGCTGACCAGGGAAGTTTAGGAGATTTGGGCGCTGAGGTGCGGGGCTGCGTCACGGGGGATCCCTCCTCTCGTTCCCTTGAGCCCCAAAGTAACTTCACTTTGAGTCTCAAGGATGATTATCTTGAGGCACAAGGCAAATTATCTTGAGACTCAAGGAGTGTCAAAGGTGGCTCCGAAGCCCACTGCTGCATCCCTGAACGATTCCGTCGCCGGTGAACTGGCGTCCTGGATCGCGGAGATGCCCCGCACTGACCCGCGGACCGAGGCCGCTCGCCAGCGCATCGGCCGCCTGGCCCGGATCTTCGACCGCCTCCTGGTGCGCATCGCCGAGGACAACGACCTCAGCGCGGGCGACTGGGCGGCGCTGTCCGCACTTCAGCGATCCGGCCCGCCCCACCAGGCCTCACCCACCGAACTCGCCCGCCGCCTGGACATCACCTCCGGCACGATGAGCGTGCGCCTGATCCGTCTGACCCGCGCCGGCCTCATCGAGCCCAGTCCGGCCCCCGACGGCCGCAGTCGGCCCGTGCGCCTCACCGCCCAAGGACAGGAGCGCTGGCGGGCAGCCACCCAGCAGCGCACCGCGGCAGAACACCAGCTGCTCACTGACGAGTTCTCGGACGCCGAACTCGACCGACTCAATGTCCTGCTGGGCCGCCTGCTGGGCCGTCTGGAGAGCAATCTCGGCCAGGTATCGCGCCATGACATGCCCGAAGAGACCTGAGGGGAGATCGCCTAGTGAGCAGTCACCAGGGGACCCGGTCAGTGACCGATGTACCGAGCGGCCCGCCGGCACCCAGCAGGGCCGGCGCCGCATCTGCGGATGGGGGCGCGTATGCGCCGGTAGAGGGCGACGCCCTGACCGGGGCCAGGGGGCAACGGGCTCTGCCGTTACCCGGCGTGGGACTTGAGTGATCCTCTCGACGATGAGGCAGGGTCACTGGCCGATATGTCAGCGAAGGACTGTTTGAGAACCGACACGCACCGAGCCGCCCAACGGGGTTGACGGCCGCACGCGGGGCCGGACCGGCGCCCGACACGATGAGGTGTCCGGCGCGCAACGGCCCGTGCCTCCCGGCCGCTCCACGGTGGCCTTCAACGGGGGAAGTTTATGACGAATCTGCGCGACCGCCGCTGCCTGCACCTTGCTCGAATGCCCAGGCCCGCTTCGGCCGGCCAGGGGTGGGGGGCCTGATGGGGACGGCGCCCATGACCGCACCGGTGGAGCTGACGGCACCGTTCGGTGGCAGTTTCTATACCTCCAACACCTCGGACTGGGTCCCGTTGTGCCCGCATCTGCGCGACTCCTCCGTGCGCCTGTACTGGATCATGAGGGCGCTGGTCATCGAGAAGTGGGGATCCGTCCGCAAGCTGAGCCTCGCCGAGTTGTGCCATCTGCTGCCCGCCAAGCCGGTGATGCCCGGCGAAAGCCCCAAACCCTCCAGCTTGTCGCGGATCCGCAGTCTGCTGCGGGAACTGACCGGGGTGGGCCTCATCTCAACTCCCGACGGAGGCGCGCTCACCACCTCCTCACGGGCCACCGCCTCGACTGGCGCCCTCCGTATCCGGATCAACGACCGGCCCCTGGAGGGATATGAAGGACCACCCAACGCCTTCGCGCTCCTGGCGGACGTTCGCGCCACTGCGGCGTCCACAGCGCCCAGGCGGCCCTCCGCGCCGGAACCGCTCCCTGCACCCCACCTCCCTGTCACCGTGTCACCACCGGCCCAGGCGGGTCAAATATCTGACCCGCCTGGGCAGATATCTGACCCGCCTGGTCAAATATCGAACCCAGACTCCCGGGATGACCTGCAGCAACGCATCCACCCGCTCAGTCCTCTCGTCCAGTCCTCCCGCTCAACGTCCCTCCCGGACGCCGCAGGCCATGTGACAGGTGGTTCAGAGCACCCAACCCCCCGAGCCGGGGATGATGCCCCACCGCGCCCACGACAGCACAAGGCGACGAGACGACCTCCGCTGATCCCCACCCAGGAGCGGCGTCTACCGCCCGGCGCAGACGCCGTCATCGCCGCGATCCCACCCGAGATCTGCACACCCGGCACCGTGCCTTGGGTCGGTCTACGGCGCGCCGTCGCCGACCTACTGCTCGGTAACCCCTCCGCCGGCATTCCCCCGCGCAGCATGCAGCAGGTCATCTCCCGCATGAACCGCACCTGGTACCAGGGCAATGGACCCGAGCGCAGCGCGCCCGGCTACAGGCCCTGGACGGACGCTCCCGCGGACCAGCCCATCCGTAATCCCTCGTCCTGGCTGGCCGCGGCACTCCTGCAGCAGGACTGCCCGCGACCCGACTGCGAGGACGGCACCTTGTTGCCCGTCGGCGCGCCCTGCCGCCTCTGCGAGGAGCGTCATACAGAACATCGGGCTGCCCGGCAGGCCGCCGACCATGCCCGACAGCTGATGTACGGCGCGATGCGCCCAGACACGGCGGGCAGCGACAGGCGCCCGCTGCCCGAACGGGGACCGCAGGCGACCGCGGGCCGGGCATGA
The DNA here is from genome assembly GCF_027158125.1 of Streptomyces sp. H39-C1. NCBI lineage: Bacteria > Bacillati > Actinomycetota > Actinomycetes > Kitasatosporales > Streptomycetaceae > Streptomyces > Streptomyces sp. H39-C1. Next base: position 2,277 of record NZ_JAPVLS010000065.1, on the reverse strand, counting down.
CGTGTGCTGGGGAGCTTCTTCTCCAGCAGCGACGGGCCCGCCGGAGCTCGGGCCTGTCCCGCACCCGCTGCCCGACGAACAGCCTGCTCCAGCTGTCGGATCCGATGTCAGTTGGTCTGCCCGATGGGGCGTATCTGCAGATGATTGATGTCGACGCCCTCAGGCTGGGAGAGGGCGAACAGGATGCTGGCCGCGACATCCTCGGCCCGCATCACGGGCCCCTCCGGAGTGCCGCCGCGGTTGTCCCAGAAGGGGGTGTCGACCTTGCCCGGGGCCAGCAGGGTCACCCCGATGCCGTCTTCCGTGACGCCCAGGCGGGTGTTCTCCGCCAAGGCGTGAGCCGCCCACTTGGTGACCGAGTAGAGGTTGTCCGGGGTGTTCTTGACGCCTGCGACACTGCCGACGATCAGGATGCGGCCCCGGGTCTCCTTCAGGTAGGGGACGCAGGCCCGCACCATGAGCGCCGGGCCGAGGACATTGGTCAGCACCATCATCCGCATGGCTTCGGGGGTGTGGTCGCCCAACGTGCCCGGCAGGGAGAAGCCAGCATTGACCACGACGTTGTCCAGCCGCCCCCACGTCTGCCGGGTGAGCCGGACGGCACTGTCGACGTCGGCCGGCTCGGAGGTATCGCCGGGCAGCGTCATCAGATTGTCGCCGTCGTGCGGTGCCCGGAAGGCTGCGAGCCGTTCGCTGTCCCGACCGGTGATGGCGACCTTGTGTCCCTGCTGGATGAGGAGGCGGGCGGTGGCCGCGCCGATACCGGAGGCACCACCGGTGATCAGGGTGACGGGAGTCATGGGGTACTCGATTCGTCGATGGCGGGCATGAGCGGTCCGCCGGGATTCCAGGCAGCCTGGAATCCCGGCTGCTGGGCGGCGTCCACGAGTTCGATGTGGCCGCCGACGGACTCCACCCGGTGATAGGCGAAGGCGCGGCCGTAGGGGCATCCCGAGAAGGTCTCGGCACATCCCTGATCGAGGAGCCGCTGGCTGCCGGCGCTGATGCTGGACGTCCAAAAGCCCAGGTGATGAAAGTGCGGCATCCGGGTATCGCCCCAGGGCCCGCCGGGCGGGGCCTGGATCAGCTCGATGAACGGCGGCCCGCCCCGGGTGAACGCGATGCGGTAGTCCACGCCCGCCAGATGGCCGCCGGCCGGCGGCTGCCACTGCACATGGCCCGCGCGGGTGAGCTCGTCCATCGACGCCTCGAGGTCGGGAACGACGAAACACACGTGGTAAAAGCCGTTCACCGCGTCAACTCGCCCTGTCGCACGGGGCCGGACGACGCTGCCGCGAACGCACTGCTGGGAGGATCCGAGGGAGGAAACGCGTGCTTGCGGGCCACAAGCGCAACGCCCACCGCGATCACGAAGACGATCAGGCTGGCCCACGGCAGCACCGCCACGCCTTTCCACCCCAGCGCCACCCCACCGACCACCGAGCCCAGCGACATGCCGGCGTTCAGCACGGTGACCAGCATGGCCTGCGCCACCTCGGCAGCAGATCCGCCCGCCTTCGCCGCGGCCGCCTGCAGCATCGTGGGCGCAACCCCCAGAGCGAAACCCCAGCCGAACATCACCAGCACGACGAGCCACCGTTGTGTGCCGCCCACCGCCAACAGCGCCATCGACACCGTGAACAGGCCCAACGTGCCCAGCGCCACACGGCGCGGGTTCTTGTCGACGAACACGCCCGCAGCGAAGAGCCCCGCCATGGCGGCGGCACCGAAAGCCAGCAGCACCGGACCCACCGAACCACCCCATCCCGCTCGTCGCAGGAAGGGCGCTATGTAGGTGTAGAGGTTCATGTGGCCCATCTCGAACAGCAGGGCCGTCACCAGGATCGCCCCGATGCCCGGCAGCAGGAAAACCTGCCGCAGCGGAGTCCGCCCGGCGGCATCCTCACCGGGGAACGGCGTGACCACCCCGCTGATCCACACGGCTACCACGACCGCCAGCGCGCCGATGACCGCGAAGGTGTAGCGCCAGCCCAGCAGATCACCCGCATAGGTGCCCACGGGCACCCCCAGGGCCAGAGCGGTGGGAACGCCAGCCATCGACACGGCCAGCGCCCGGCCCTTGCGCGGCTCGTCCACGAGCCGCATCGCATAACCCGCGATCATCGCCCACTGGACGCCGGCCGCCATGCTGTTGAGAGTCACTCAAGATGCCGATGTGGGCGGTGAGTTGGGGCATTCTGTGTGCCGACAGATTCGAGCGCATGTCGGTGTGGCCCCGGTGTTCGTTGGCGGCGGCACCTTGCCGATGAGGGCATG